>CAYXXB010000008.1:0-31090 GCA_964468955.1 uncultured Clostridia bacterium
AACGTTATTATCGGTAAGCTTATCCCCGCAGGTACGGGCGTTAAGGAATACAAGAATATGTCCCCCGTTATCAACCCCGCATACGGCAAAGATATCGTAGAGGAATAAAACGAAATAATTAAAACGGCGGCGGAAAAATTATTTTTCCGCCGCAAAGTTTAAACGGAGATACTATGGCTGATTTCGAAGACGTGCGTTTGTGCGACTTGTTGGATAAAGTGCGCGCCCGTGCGGTTGCTATTGCGGAGAGCAGAAACGTTTCGGAGTTTAAAAAACTCGGACAGGAAATACAGGGCGTGTACGATTTTTTCGTTACGGCGGTCAAACCGTACGAAGAGCAACAGCCCACGCTCAAAAATCTTTTTTCGTCGTTCAATTACGCCGCGGTTATAATCAACGACGGCATAAAGAAAAAGGCTCTCGACAAGGAAGCCGTAACGCTTTTGAACGAGTGCCTTGAAATAATTGCCGCCTGTTGCAACAATATTAAAAACAGTTTGTTGGGGCAGGGTAATTAAATAGTTATAATAAAAGGCGGTGGAACGGGTATTTACGCGTTCCACCGCCTTTTTAGTACTTTAATATCAATCGTTTGTTTCGCCGTTCATATGTGTTTGCGCTGTGTCGCCGTCCTCGCACATATGCGTTTCAACCGTTGCATTTTCACTTTCGTTTTCGTCCATATATTTTTCGCCCGATATGTGTTTATCCGCATAATATGTGAGGGCTAACGTTCCTATAGCACCCACGATAAACATTACGACGCCCAAGGATATCTGCAACGCGTTTAATATGCCCGCTCCGTATTGATTGAAGAACGTGATTATTACGGCGGGGACGGAACCGACTACAAATCCGAATATCGCCCAGCCCGTAACCCTCGGGAATTTTTTCAGCAGAATTTGCATAAGCTTTGCGATTGTGAAAAATCCTACGACAACGCCGACTGCAAAGCAGGCAAGCACGGCTATCGCGTGCAAAGGAGTTTTGAACACTGCGGAGAACAAACCGAGTACGGGCGCGTAGTATCCGAAAATCATTAAAAGCATACTTCCGCTTATACCGGGTACGACCAACGCACAGGACGCAACCACGCCGATTATCGCAACCAAAATATACTGATACCACGGCATCGAAGATGACAAGTCGGCTTCTTTCAGACCGGGGATAAAGCAAATTGCTATAACCGCAATTAAAGGTATAAGTATCGCAATAATATCCGTCTTTTTAAATCCGTTTTTCCTATCGTCTGCAAAAAGCTTGGGGCAGCTGCCCGCCATAAGACCCGCAAATAACAGCATAGTGGGGAAGGGTGCGTATTCCAGCGCCTTTTTCAAGGGGAAGTACGCAGCCGCAAAAGCAAGCACCGCGCCCAAGAGAATGGGGAAAAGGAACTTCACGCTTTCTAAAAAGTGCTTGCGCAAATTGCTTATGCTGTCTATCATTTTATCGTAAACCTTCATAAGCACGGCAAGCGTTCCGCCCGAAACTCCGGGGATAATCATAGCAACGCCTATTGCCGCACCCTTTGCGGTATTAATCAAAAAATCTCTTATCTTCACTCTTTCAGCTCCCTAAGCCCGCTTGTAAATATTTTATGCTATGCCATTAATTATAATACAAACGTTAAGTTTTGACAACTGAATAACAAAAATTATATTCGCGGTGTAATATTATGGGGAAATTTGTCGATTTACACCTTAAAATTGTTGTTGAAAAATCAACGATATGATAAAATGATTAAGTATTACACAAAGAGGATATGAAATGAAAATAGCACTTACCGGTGTAACCGGCAATATGGGCAGGGCAACCCTTTCTGAAATTATTCAAATTGCAAACGTTGAGTTAATCAGACTGTTGGTGTTGCCGAACGATAAACGCATTAAAAGTATTTTAAAAGAACATAAGCGTTTTAAGCATAAAATACAAGTAGTTTACGGCAATTTGGCGGATGAAAGCGCTTGTGAACAGTTGATTTGCGGAGTGGATTACGTGTTGAATTTGGCTGCGGTCATTCCGCCCCATTCGGATAAACATCCCGAACAGGCGGTGGAGTGCAACCAGCTCGGCGTTAAAGCGTTGGTGGGTTGCATCGAAAAACAGGAAAACCAACCCAAGTTAATACATATATCAACGGTCGCTCTGTACGGCAACCGCAATCATATTCACCCTTGGGCGCAAGTCGGCGACCCGCTGCTCGTCAGCCCTTTCGACATATATTCCGCAACAAAACTCAGGGGCGAATTCACCGTGCTGGAAAGCAATGTGAAAAATTGGGCGGTGCTGAGGCAAACCGCAATGCTTCACCAAAATATGTTAAGCGACAATATGAGCGACGGACTTATGTTCCACACCTGCTTCAACGCTCCGCTTGAATGGGTTACCGCACACGACAGCGGTGTGCTTATAGCTAATATTCTCAGGGCGGAAGAGGAAGGCAAGCTCGTTAAGAATTTCTGGAAAAAAGTGTTCAATATTGGCGGCGTGGCGGCAAGCTGCATAACAGGCTACGATACACTTAACGACGGCTTCAAGATTATCGGCGGAAGCGCGAAGGACTTCTTTAAGCCCTATTACAACGCTACGAGGAATTTCCACGGCGTATGGTTCTATGACGGTGAAAAGCTGAACGACCTTTTTGGCTATCAGAGTGAGAGCGTAAGTTATTATTGGTCGCAAATCGCTAAAAAGTATTGGTATTTCAAGCTCGGCAAAATCGTCCCCAAAAGCGTTATAGGCAGGTTCGCGATAAAAAAACTTTTCAAGGACGACAATTCCCCTGCTTATTGGTATAAGCATAATGACGATGCTAAATTGACTGCGTATTTCGGGAGCAAAGAAAATTACGAAAAACTGCTTAAAACAAAGTGGGCGGATTTCAATTTGCTTGTCGAAAATAAGGGCTTTAATGGCGAACCGCTTGATTATAAAAAATTAAAGGAAAAGGGAACGGCAAACCGTCTCGACTATTTCTACGATTTCGATAAAACGGACGAGGAAATTGATATTGACGATCTGCATAGCGTTGCCGAGGCGCACGGAGGCAGGCTTCTTACTCAAGATTTTAAAACAGGCGATATGTACGCAAAATTGCAGTGGGTAAATCAGGATAATCAAGCATTTACGGCTACGGCTTATTCCGTACTGCGTGCGGGACATTGGTTGAATCAAACTTATACTGAAAACGTTTGGGAATTCGACAGGCTTTCTCAAAAAGACAAGCTGTACGCACAACTTTGGTACGATTCTCACGAAAAAGACGAAAACAATTGCTACTATTTAGATAAAGACTTCAACGCCAAAATAAAGGACTGAATATGAAAGTACTTATTTGCTATTTTTCGGGTACGGGCAATACCCGAATGATTGTGGAAAAATATGCGGAAGAATTTAATAAAAGCGGTAACGACGTCGATATCTTTAAAATAGAAGAGGGCAATTTCGGTTACGATTTATCGCAATACGATATGCTTGGCCTAAGCTATCCCATTCACGCGTTCAACGCTCCGTCTATCGTGGTCGATTTCGTAAAATCACTGCCCAAAAGCGAAACCGCAAAAAAGCTGTTTATTTTGAAATCGTCGGGAGAGCCTCTCTCGATAAATAATATTTCGTCTTATAAAATTGTATCAATTCTCAAACGCAAGAATTATATCCTGAATAACGAATACCACTACGTTATGCCGTATAATATGATTTTCAGACACTCCGACGCAATGGCGTTCAAGATGTGGAACACCGCCCAAAGGCTTATTCCTATCGACTGCGGGGAAATTTTATCGGGCAAGACGGTAAAGCTGAAACGCATATTTATGGGAAGGTTTTTGGCGTGGCTGTTCAGAATAGAACATTGGGGCGGAAGGTTTAACGGAAAGAAGTATAAGGTTAAGGACAACTGCATTAACTGTCAAAAGTGCGTAAAAAACTGCCCTACCCATAACATTACCGTGAAAGACGGTAAGTTTGTTTTCGGAAAGAAGTGCCTAATGTGTACGCGGTGTTCCTTTCAGTGTCCCGCAAACGCAATAAAGATAGGCTGGTTTGAAAAGTGGAAGGTCAACGGGGCGTATAATTTCAACAACCCAGACGGCACTTACCAGAAGTCGCACAAGAATTATTGCAAACGCTCTTACGCGAAATACTTCGCAAGGAGCGAACACAAGATTAACGGGGATACGGTTCAATAGTTTAATAGTTGCTAAAAATCCCGAAATGCCATACGCATTTCGGGATTTTTTTAATTATGGTGCGGATAACAGGACTTGAACCTGCACGGTAATCCACAGGATTCTAAGTCCTGCGCGTGTTAAAATTTACATTTTAAAAAAGCCCCGAAATGACGCATTTTCAATCAAAAATGAGCCAAAACCGCTTAAAAACCCGCACTTTTCCGTTTGTTAAAAATTTCCTTAAAATCGCAGTTTCCCAAAATTTCCCAAATCTCTTAACATAAATCTCAGTATTGCTTAAAGTTATATGTTTATGCTTAAGATGGTTATCAAAAAATTTATAATGAGGCAACCGCCATAAGTATAATTTGCGAGATAGTCCAAAGACTTAATGTCTATTTTTTCAAAAATATTGGGATAGAAATGATTGTCTAAGCAGAGTTAGATGTTCTTAGGGTACATAGTTGCTGCAAATTTTTGAGAGTGGTAAAATATTAATACAAATTTACTAATTATTGACTTTTTTGTCGTTTTATGGTAAAATATAAACAAAAAATAGTTTTGATTGTGTAAAGCTATAAATTGTTGGAGACAAATTATGAAACAAACAAAAGTAAAACTAAATCATAGGCATATTCTAGCTCTCGCATTAGCTTTCGTTATTACAGCTACAACCCTTATTCCGAATGCAGGCGTCCTTTCGGCGCATGCAACAATCAGCACACCGCAAGAAATCAATGATTTGGGTTATTTGGGAAGAGGCGTAAATTTATTACGTGAAATCGACATCAACGATAAGTCTGACGATTTGCTTGCGCAAAATCATTTAAAAAGTGTAATAGATGATTCTGATTTGAGCGATTTTGAAGTTAGTAAAGATATGATTTCGTCGAGCTATGGCCAAGGCTTTATGAGCAAAAGTTTTGCTTCGTTAGCTTTGTCGATGGGAGTTGATCTTAGCACAAAAGCTAGTGCTAGTAGCAATTTTGTTATAGGTTCTGCTAAGATGGAAGCAGGATTCTCTATGGGAGTTAATATTTCCGCTTCGACATCCGTTGATGTAGAATATACAATTTACAATTACCAAAAATATTTGGACTCGTGGACGTTGAATTGGGATAACGGTGGAGTTATGGGAAGCGCTGCCACGCTTCGCAACCATATGCGTTATAATGTTTATGGAGCTTTAACGGATTCTTTTCCCCAGTATACTTGGTCGCCAAAAGATTTCTTTGATACATATGGAACCCACATTATAGTTTCCTATAAGCGTGGTGGAGAATATACGTTTTCGTCAATGTATATGGATTTAAAGGCTTCTGCATCTACAGAAATATCTTCCACGGTTGAGGCAAGCGGTGAGACTAGTGTATCTTCATTTGGATCAGCTGGATTTGAGACAAAAGTTGCAAATAAAGAAACTATGTCCGTTAATACTGAAGATAAGATTAGAGTTACTTCGACGTTTTCAAGAGGCTCATCACAGGGACAACTTAATGAAACCGATGTGAGTTCTGTAAATTCTTGGGGTAATGGTGTGGATGACAAGAATGCGCAGGTTCTTTCAAGCGGGCTTACATTAGTCGCTATGTGGGATTTGCTCCCCGCGCAATATGCGGATAGAAAGGCAGAGTTAAAAAATTATTATAATGAGCAGGTCGCAGAGAATAGTAATGACTTGCTTAACAAATTTGTGTATAAAACCGTTAATGAAGGTGATTTTGATTTTAGTCAATATGATGCGGTTATTTCAACTGCGGGGCAATTAGATGCGATACGCAATAATTTAGGCGGAAAATATATTCTCGCGTGTGATATAGATTTGGCTGAAATTTCTAACTGGGAGCCAATTGGCTCAAAAAACAACAAATTTACCGGCATTTTAGATGGAAATAATAATACCATTTATAATATGTCAATTACTGACTGTAAAACAAATGAAATAGGTTTGTTCGGGTTCAATACGGGAATAATAAAAAATCTGAGTGTTCATGGAATTATTAGTCTTAATGAAACCAAATTTGATGGCGGCTCAAAGCCGAGTATAGGCGGAATTGTAGGTTATAATTCGGGAACGATTGAAAACTGTCAAAATAATGTTAGAATTGATTCACAAATCGAATTTGATGTGGACGAGTCTGATAATGGCGAGTCGGAAACAGCACCGACAGTAAATACTACTGCTTTATTTAATTCTGCGGCTCTAATTTCAATAGTTCCCGATAGCATAAGTGCTCTTACCGTTTTAGATTTGCGGAATATAAGTTCTACGAACATAAATAAAACTATTACTATTACGCCCGGTGCTCAAGGAATAAAAATTATTGGTGATAAAGATAAAACTTATAGCGGATTACATATTGAAATACAGAATTCTGAATATGAAAGATATATAGTATTAGAGAATATGAATTGGGAGTACACTTCTGCTGACGGCGCTATACATTCTACTTCTGGTAAACCGATTTGGATTGTTTCTGAGGGGGCTGAAAATAAAATCTTTGCAAATATGTCTGGTATTGGCACGGCAATAAATGTCCAGGAGCAACTTATTGTATGCGGAACGGCGAATCTAACCATTGACGGGGCAAACGGCGGAAACGGTTCAGACGGTTTTACTGGTAGCAGCGGGGCAAATGGTTCTTCGTCAAACGGTTCTACAGGTAGCACTGGAACAAGCGGAACAAACGGTTCTATCGGTGGTACTGCGGTTTCTGCAAAAATATGTACCATAAATGTGAGCGGAATTTTAATTATGAACGGCGGTATCGGCGGACAGGGCGGTGTCGGCGGCCAAGGTGGTCAAGGCGGAAAAGGTGCTCACGGAAGAGTGGCTGCGCCCGTTCATTATGACGGTTGGGATGGCGGAAAAGGTGGCCAAGGCGGCATGGGTGGTGCTGGTGGATTAGGAGGGTCAGCTTTAAAAAGTGATGAAATCGTTGTGTTTAATGGCACAGTAATTTTAAATGGCGGAAAAGGTGGCCAAGGCGGAAAAGGCGGATCCGGTGGTGCCGGAGGTGCGGGCGGCGACAAGCAATGGCCGGGAAGTAACGGTAAGAAAGGTGTCGGCGGCCAAGGCGGAAAAGGCGGTGCCGGAGGTATGTTTGGTGCGGCTTTAGTGTCTCATAACGCAGAAACGACTGTAATCACCGTATTAGGACAAGCTAGTTTGATAAAAAGTGATAATGGCCTGGGCTCAGTTGGTGGCGGTGGCGTAGGCGGTAGCGGTAGAAGTGTGGGCGATATGGGCGCTAACGGTGATACGCCTTCAATATCAAGTAAGCAATCGCGAGTGGACTATTATGTCAAAGCATTTAAGTATTCGTTATATGATGCAGAGGTTACACAAAATGAAGCTGCAAATATCGTAAATGGCTTAGGTGGAACTGTAAAGTTAGCAACTATCTATAGTGAACCGGAACAGCAAATAATTAACGATTTGTTTACTTATCATAACGTTTCACAGAATAAATTTTTCTGGATTGGTGCGACACGCGTTGAAAACAACATAGATAAGTGGAAATGGGAAGACGGCGTAATACTTGAATATGATTACATCAATAAAGATTACAAGATTGGCGATCAACAAGCATATACCAATTGGGCTAAAGGGCAACCGACAAGTAATGATAATGAAAACTATCTTGCAATAAATTCAAATGGCTTTTGGAGTGCCAAATTATCAAATACTATAGGTGGATTTATTACCCAAGAAACTTTAAAAATGAACATTGACGATAGCGACTTCGATTTGTATGTGGGAGGAGTTGTCGGCTTTAACCAAAAGCATGTGAATTTCGTGCGTAATGATGCGGATATAAAGATAAAAGTTGCTACGAATAATGATTTCAATGCCGTCATATCCGGCGTAGTTGGCTCAAATACGGGCAACGTGTCTCAGGCTTTAAATAAGGGTAAAATAGATGTCGATTTAATGATTGATATCAATAAAATGTCATCGGTTGGATTTATTATTAGGAAAATTACTTTTAATGAGCAGGATGGCAGTTTGGGTGACCACTACAATATGGGAGATAGGGGCATTCTTAAACAATTAGGACAAAACGGTTCTGTTACCGCCAAATGGGAATGGGATGACCCTGAATCCGAAAAGAATGATAAAACTGCGGGATTTAATGACGAATGGGGAAACGGCAATTGGACCGATAATCGTGTACACGTAGTATCTATCGACAGAACTGATTTTCTGTTAGGAGAAGTGTTGATTAACGGCAATATCGTACTTTCATATGTGAATAAGGAAAATAAGAGGGTAACCTCATCAATATTTTCTTATAAGTATGATTTCAGTAAAATTGGCGTTACCGCAATTAGAATACAAAATGCTAATTTTAAAGAGAATGTATTTATCCCGGTAAGTGTTGTTAAAAATAGGATAGTCAATATCGAAATTGACTTGGATGAGACTATAACAAACTATCAATATGGAGATGATTATGTATTGCCGATTATAAAAAAGACTATGTCGGACGGTATGACTGAAAGTATTTTAGCTAAAGAAGAGGCAATTCGTCAATTACCTGTAATGACAAATTACGGTGTTCAAGCGATTAAAATTTACTATAGCGACGAAGAAGATTCGAATGCTATATATGAGCTTGAATACGACATAGTAGTTGCACAAAAGATTATAGAGGAAACTGCAGCTCAACTTAAAATTCAAAATAGGACTGCTGTTGCCGGCGATGAGGTTCACGTGCAGTTCAGTTTTGCCAATATGCCGGAATTAAAATCGGTGATGCTATATTCATTTATATATGACAAAGATAGATTGGAAATTATAAACGGTTTATGGCATGTGAAAGGAGAAATTGCTAATTGGGATGCAAAACAAGAAATTGCAACATTTACGTATAAAGAAAATACTGATTCTAATGAAGCCGTTTTCGAACTTATCTTAAAAGTAAAAGAGGATTGTCCCATTGGAGATTATACTATTTCTTGTTCAGCAATAGTTAATGCAAGCAATGGTCATGGTAATGATAGCGCAATTTCATTAGAAGTATCACCGGGAAATGTGAACGTGATAGACGTCGCACGCGGTGATTTTGACGGAAATGGAGTTGTAGACGAGGAAGACGCCATTCAACTTTTGCGATACACTTTATTCGGTTCGTCAGCATTCAGTTTAAATCAAAGCGGTGATGTTAACGGTGATGATATTGTGAATAGTGATGACGCAATTTACCTCTTGCGATACACTTTGTTGCCTGAAGATTATCCTTTGTATTGGTAAGTTGTAGGGTAAAAACCAATGAAAAAGATATTAAGTGCAGCAATTGAATTGATAATAGCTATAGTTCTTTGTTTACCTGTTGAATTAGCGGCGATGGCAAAGTCATTATCAAAAGTAACTTTTAATGACGTCGCCGCTCGAAAAGGTGAGGCTATTGAAATTATAGTAAATTTATCAGACTGCCCAAACATTAAATCTATGGCAGTTGTCCCGCTGTATGATTCCGGGAGACTTGAATATATAAGCGGCGAATGGTTAATTGGTGGCGCATTGCTTAGTGATTGGGATCAGGATA
This sequence comes from uncultured Clostridia bacterium, assembly GCA_964468955.1. Lineage (GTDB taxonomy): Bacteria > Bacillota > Clostridia > Christensenellales > Borkfalkiaceae > Coproplasma. The sequence continues at coordinate 9,725 of CAYXXB010000008.1, forward strand.
AAAAAAACGGTGTAATTCTTTATTCTTCCGAAACAGATGTGAATGGCGATATAGCTAAATTTATATTTAAATTGACAGATAATGATTCTTGGGATGATATTGATTTTTCATGTAAGGTAGTACTTAAAAATAGCAATGGTACAGTAGATGTTGATGTTAAGCCGTTAAAGATTTTTATTATATGTGACCATCATTGGGATGACGAAATCCATACAAAAAACTCTACTTGTACAGAGGAAGGTTATACCTATAATCTTTGCTATATCTGTAATCGTGAAAACAAGCTTACTTACATGGAAAAAATTGCGCACAAAGTAAGTGATTGGATTATTGATAAAGAATCAACTTTGAATGAAGAAGGGCTAAGGCATAAAGAATGTATTGTGTGTAAAGAAGTCATCGCAGAAGAAATTATTCCTCCGTTAGGACAATGCAATCATCTTTGGAGTGAAGAAGTATTTGTAACCGAGGCAACATATTCTGAATCGGGTATGGTATATAGAACTTGTCAGATTTGTGGAGAACATCTTAAGCTTTTTGGTTTGGAAAAGCATGGAATGAAAACGTGGCTTGTTGCTATTACTGCAGTCAGTACCGGAGTTGGTGCAGGAATTATTGTCTTTTTAATTTGCTTTTTTATGTTTTTAAAGCGAAAGAGGACTTAATTAAGTAAAGGCAAAATAACTTAATAGATATTATGAAAGGAAGTTCGCATTGTGGACTTCCTTTTTTGTGCCAATTTATATGGCAAACTGCACAAAGTTTATAAAAAACTACCAGACAAAGTGCCGATTTTTCTCTAAGTAGTGAAGGGGTTATTTCTGATTTGTGTTTTGATAGCATTTTAAAGTTGTTTGAAAATTTATAAAGACCACGGGCTTTCACTTATTTCAACCGCTTTATTATGGAGAGTTTTTTTGCAAAATGGTTGTAAAACCGGCTTATTAATGAGCTACCACTTGAGGGGATATTATAAAAAATTTTTACAAAATGGTTGCGAAAACGACTTATAACTTGGCTACCTATTATAAGGTCAAATTTCAAAGGAAGGAGGTGATGCGTATGCGCTAATTAAATAGAAACAGAAGTGGGCAATTCCCATAAAAAACGTAGGCAGGATAAGGAGAGTGGGCAAAATGCCGACTCTCGGGTTTGGACAAGCGGGAAACCCGCTTTTCGTCTTACGACAAAATGGAGGTAAAAAATTGAAGAGAAAAGAAGTAGATAAAGCAGTAGACAGACACATAAGAATTTGCGATATTGCAATGCTAAAGCAGATAGACAAGATAATGGAATATCCTGAATTCAAAAGTTTCAGCAAGGTGATAAACGAAGCATTATGGATAGCGTTGCCAAAGATACTTGACCGCTTGGAAGGCAGGGAAGAAATCACTCTGCCGGAAGCGGAAGAACAACATCACCCTGTCAGACAGTCAAGTTTAATAGATGAGGAATACTATGGCGTACTCGTGCATCTGTTAAGAGAAATCGTATTAAACGTGGTCATAAACAAGTCGATACTATCGTCATTATTCCACGGCAAATGTCTGGAATATAAAGGGTGTGAAGTACCTGATCGTTTCGAGATGGGTTTAATGAGCGACACACCGGACTATCTTGCAGAATTTGAGATGGAGCAATTAAAGAAAATGCGGCGATAAATAAAAGTCGTATTAATATTTGTAAAACGCTTGACTCCTTCCATACCTCACGTTATAATAAAAATGTAAAGTCGTATAAATACGATACAATATTTTCGGAGGATTTGATATGGAAAAGACAAGAGCTGTAAAGGACAAGCGTTACGAAGAACGCCATAAGCAAGAGCGTAAAGCCAAATGTATGGTATGGGGAACGAGCGTACCGAGAGAGAAAGCCGAACAGATAAACGAGTTTTTAAAGAGATACGGCTACACTAAGGTACAGCTAATCGAGGCGGGATACCAAGCATTATTGGACGACGCCGCCGAACACGATTTGCCTCTTGCCAAAATAATGGACGGATATGACGACTTTTTTAGCGGAGAGCTTGAAAAGTTCGAGGAAGAAAAACTGAATAAGAAGACATAAACAAATCACAAGGAGGAAATGCTATGGTTTTAGGAAATAGGAAATTAAACAAAAAAGCGCGGTAATACGCGACGTTCCAAGCACGTCAAACAAACACTTTGACAGACAACGAATTACATAGAGTTTTAAACGCAATTAAATATGTGCCTTCCGAGAGTGAACGGGACGAAGTAACGCAAATCATATTGAAAGCGGCTTCGGAAAGTATTACTCTCGAAATGCTAAAACAAATTACTAAGAAGGAAACTAAAGATTTTAAGGAAACGGAAACAAACGGATTTATCAAATTCACTAAAAAGGAGATAAATTCTATGCCCGATTACTTAAAGAAACTATTTACCGTCGACGATAAGATTGTAACCTACCGCTATGTAAACGGCGTGTATCAAGCGAGATTTCGTCGTGACGGTTACAATATCGAGGTTGCTTCAAAGAGCTTCGATATGATGAAACAGAAATTTTTAAACAAACTACTTGCCACCGAAAGGAGTAAACGCAACGCGGAATTTCCGCTGTTTAGTGCTTTTACGGAAGATTGGCTTAACGTAAAAAGGCAAACTGTAAAACAGTCGTCTTACAATAGCTATGTGATGTTGGTCAACACTCATCTGCTGCCGCAATTCGGAAATTGCCACGTCAACGAAATATCGCGAAAGGATATACAGGATTTTTTGTTCGCACTTGTAAACGACGGCAGAAACCGAACGGCGCAAAAGCTCTACACAATGCTAAAAGCGATATTTGCAGTTGCTTGCGAGGACTTCGGTTTAAAGTCGCCTATGGCAAAAGTAACCCTGCCGCACTACGAAATAAAGAAAGGCAAAGCGTTTACCAAAGCCGACGAAAAGACGATAATCGACTTCTGCAAAGCCAATCCGCATTACTTGGGCAATTCCGCTTTGCTTGTGTTGCTTTATACCGGTATGCGTGTCGGAGAGTTAGCTTCATTGACTTATGATGATAAGTTCATCTATTGCAAGTCAGAAAAAACACGAAAAGGCTACGCCGACGTAATAAGGCAAATACCCATTTCGCCGATGCTGAGAAAAGTAATGCCTTTAATCGATTTCGAGCGGGCGCGAACAACCAGTCGCCATACCATGCCTGAAACGATAAAGAGGATTTTTCCCGACAGGCACACGCACGAACTGCGTTACACGTTTATAACGAGAGCCAAAGAAATGGGTTGCAACCCCGAACTGGTTATGGCGTGGGTTGGTCACGAATACGACGCGGACGTTAAAACTTCAAAGGTTGACAGAGGTTATACGGACTACTCGCAAGAGTATGTGCTGAGCGAAATTAACAAAATTGAATACGAACTGTAATTTACAAACAAAAACACCGAATTTGGGCTAAAAAAGGGTTAAAATCGTTTCCCAATAATTTCCCAAAGATAACAAAACGGGAGAAATTTTGTGAATTTCTCCCGTTTCTAAGGTGTTGGTGCTGCTGACAGGAGTTGAACCTGCACGGTTGCCCACTGGATCCTAAGTCCAGCGCGTCTGCCAATTCCGCCACAGCAGCATAAAATGTTAAGTTTTCAGTTTTAATGTTAAATTCGGTGTAAGTTTTGTTCAATCAATAATTCTAAGTCCTGCGCGTCTGCCAATTCCGCCATATCCGCTCGCCGCCGCAAACTTTTCTCCGTTGCGGCATCTCTTCGCGAAAAAGCTTTTGTGCCAAAACCTTTTCACGATATAATTATTCGTTTATTTAACGAATTAATTATAAATTGCCGTTTTTAAAATGTCAACGCAAAACACTTTCAAATATTAATAAGCCGTGGTATCATTAATGTAAAGGCAGGATGTATTATGATTCATTCTTTAAGCGGCGGCGTTATAACTCAATACGATAAACTTATCTATGTTTTTGCGCTTATTAAAAACGGCGTGGACGAAGGCGTAAAGCGGTGGTATATCTCGCCTTTTCCCGCAATAAATGTCGGAGATAAGGTAAGCGTTCCCGTGGGTAAAAGTGCTTCGGCGGAAGCTGAGGTGCTGCGTGTGGAAGTAGTAACCGCGCAGACTGCGCCGTTCCCCGTCAACCGTACCCGCGAGATAGACTGCATTTTACCCTAAAGGCGGCATAACGCTTGACTTTACCCGATTTGGGTTGTATAATAAAAAAGTATTTTTACGTGTGGAACATCCGCATTTTTGGGGTTTATAAAAATTGGAATGCTTTGAGAATAATAAAGCCGTACTATTTTTAAGACAGCTTTTTTCATCTAAATATCTTCCGATTGTTTCAGCAGTAGTGGTTTTAGCCTGCTATTATTTGGGCTGGGACGTAGTATCTATATGGTACTTCTGTATTTGCGGCGTCGTAATAATGCTCACTTGCAAGGACGTTACGCCCGTATTCTCCGTATTTTTATTGATGAGCGTGTTTGTTTCTGCTCAGCATACCCCGTCCATTCACGGTCAGTTTCAGTCTGATTATTATACGCGTCCCGAAATTTTAGCACAGATGATAATTGCAATATCGCTTTTGGCAGGCACGGTGCTGACCCGCGTAATCGAGAGCGTTATATATCATCGTTTTAAAATCACCCCTATATTTATCGGTCTTAGCGCATTCGTTGCGGCATTACTTCTCAACGGTATTTTTTCGGAATACTATTCCGAGATGAATTTGGTGTATTCTCTCTTTCTTGCGGTGCTTTTTCTCGGTATTTTTTCCTTTGCTAACGGGAATATTCAAATTAACGGGGAAACTTACATACGCATTGCTCATTCGTTTATCGCATTACTTGCGGTGTTGGCAATAGAGTTGGGCGTTGCATATTTAACGTATGACGGTCTGATTGTCGATGGGGAAATAAACAGATACTGTTTATACTTCGGTTGGGGTATGTACAATACGATGGGGTTGTATCTTACTCTATGTATTCCGGCGCCTTTTTATCTTGCCGTAAAGTATAAACACGGCTGGGCATTCACCGTATGCGCTGTAATTAATTTGGCTTTGGCGTACCTATGCATGTCAAGACAGGCAATACTGATGGGTACAGTTATATTCGTAGCGTGTGCAGTGTGGCTTCTGATAAGCACTAGAGGAAAAGCGCGTCTTATAAATGCGGCGATTATGGGTGCGTGTGCGGTAGCTGCTATAATTATTATGGCAGTATTGCATGAAAAAATCGCAAGTATATTCTCTTCGCTTTGGGACGCTCTCGAGACGGGTAGCGACAGAACTGTTATCTGGAAAGAGGCGATAGACAAATTTTTGAATTATCCCGTGTTCGGTGCCGGCTTTTACAGTAGAAAACCTTGGGTGTGGGGTCAGTCCGGTTTTGCCGATATCCTTCCCGTTATGTATCACAATACAGTTATTCAGCTTTTGGAGTGCAGCGGTATCGTCGGGTTTGCGGCATATGCTGTTCATAGAGTGCAAACAGCTTTATCGTTTATAAAAAATATAACGCACGACAGGGTATTTGTGGCGCTTACGGTTACGGCGCTTTTGTTGGTAAGTTTGTTGGACAACCACATATTCTATCTGTTTCCCACCATAATATATTCTATGTTAGTCGGCGTTTTGTCGCTTTCGGAAAAAAAAGTTGCCGTGCAGAGCAGTGCGGCTGTCGGGGAACAGGAAGAACAGGTTATTGCCGCCGCTTAATTTAACGGTGTTTAATATAAAATTTACGGAGGACTTTGATGGAAGAGGAAAAGGGAATTTCCATAAGTGAAATTTTTAAGATTATTTTTAAAAGGATTTGGTGGGTCGTTGCAGTAACTGCTGCGGTTTTGATTTTATTTGTATGTTTAGTTAAGTTTTGGTATAATCCTTCTAAACAGACCTATTCCGCAAGTTTCGATATCCGCCTTCCAAGCGATAACGTCTATCCGGATGGAACTGAATTGAGATTTGCCGATTCCGTTTTACTTGAAAGTCTGCAGTTTATTAAGGACGAAAGCTTATTGCCCGAATCTAAACGGACCGGTAAATTTGCCAATATCGATATTCAAAAGATGGTAGAGGAAGACGATATTCAGTTTTTGCAGAAAATCGAACAAAAAGAAGACGATTCTTATGAATATCACAATACTGTGGAAATCTCGGGGAAATATTTTAAAGATGCGAATCAGGCGGCAGCTTTTGTAAAAGCCGTTGCGGAATTTCCGGTTGACAATGCGAAGAGAATAGTTCAAAACATGAACTACTCAGAGCTTCTTGCAAAATATGAAAGATACAATACTTATGAAGAGAAAATAGGCGCGTTAATCGGGCAGAAAGATTATATTTTGTCTATGTATGAAAGAATTTCCAACAAGTATAGCGGTGATTACGTGCCTTATGGATTAAATTCGGAAAAATCGATAGATGATTATATCCGAGATTTAACCGACGTGTTCGATACAAGAGAGCAGGAAGCTGTACGCAATACGGTTGTGGCAAGCTACTACGTTTGGGATACGGTAACATATTTAGATAATGCACAGTCTAAAATAGACGCATTGACTGTTGAAATTATTGAAAATGAAAACAGAATTGAGGCTCAAATTGCCGAGAGAGACAAGCTCAAGGAAAATTTTGGCAGTATTCAGGAAACTACGGAATTCGACAAAATTATAGCTGATTTAGCCGATAAAAACGCCGTTATGAACAATGAAATCAAAAAGACTGAAGAAACCTTGAGGAAAATAGAGGTTTATATTAACGGGGACGGCAAAGCGGCAAAGGTAGCTTTTGATAAGCGTCTTGACAAAATCCGCGCTCAGCTTGAAGAAGCAACGCAGACTCTGAGAACGGTTAACATAGCTACCTATCAAGAAAAATCGCAGGCAATCTATGTCAACAACAAGGTGGTTGTCGAAGGCGGAATAAATATAATTCTTGTCGCCGCAGTGGGTGCGGTAGCAGGTTTTGTAATCGTCAGTGCGGTAATCTTAATAATAGATTTGCCCAAGTATAAGCGCAATAAGCTTTCTGCGGAGGCGGCAACTGCCGAAGAGCAGGAAAACCCCGACGGCGAAGAAAAAGCTTAAAAAGTATTTAACAACAATTAGCTCCCGACGGAATATTTCCGTCGGGAGTTTGCAACAAGTATCGAATTAAGAAATTTTAAAAATGAAGGAAAGCCTACGTAATAAAATAACGCTTTTAAATGGTGTATATGCGGCGTTTATCGTTATTGAAGCCGCAATTTTCATAGCGTTCAATATTATAGTTGCAATGCAGCCGAACGACCCGATTTATTTAAAATATTCGGGTGTATTACTTTGCCTTGCAGTTGCGGCGGTTATGATTTATTTCTATAGAAGCGACGCCGCGGTGCTAACCTGCGCGCTCGCTTTTACCGCAATTTCGGATTTCTTTATTCTCGTTCTGGACAGTTATTACGAAATAGGTGTTACCACGTTTTTCATTGCTCAGTCTTTCTATCTGTACAGGCTGTACAAAGACAGACTTAATAAAATTTTTATAACGCTTATAGTACGCGTTATACTCGCCGCAATAACGATAACCGTGCTGGCTGTGTGTTCGGGAATGAACTACTTGCTTGCAATAGTGTCGCTATACTTCGTTATGCTGGTTGTAAACTGCGCCGACGCTTTTATACTGTGTCGAAGCGGATTAAAAAACTTGCTTTTTGCAGTCGGACTGCTGCTTTTTATCGGTTGCGACGTATGCGTAGGGCTGCACAATTTCGGCTCGGTGCTGAACGTGGCTCTTCCGCACGGTTTGATAATGTTCGTGCAGTATGCGATGTGGGTATTCTATCTCCCCTCGCAAGTGTGCATAGTATGTTCGGTAAAACACGGAGGCTTGAACGCAAAAAAAGGTGAAACGTATGAGGGAATACAAACAGTACAAACCGCTTAATATAACGCTGACGGTAATTTTTATAACCGCTCTTGTTATCTTGATGCTGACCTTTTCCATAGGGTTGCCAATTTATTGCAGATTTTTTTATTATATTCAAATAAATACTTTAAATCTTCCCGAGCAAGCTGCTAAATACGGAATAGATGCGGGCTACAACGAGATAAAAACCGCATACGACCAGATATTGAATTTCTGTACTCTGCCAAACCAGCCGTTCAAATCTGGAATATTCCAGATGTCGGAAAGCGGAATAAGCCATTTTGCCGACTGCAAGGTGCTGTTCGACTTGAACTTTTACGCGCTTTTAGTTTCAACAATAATAACTGCAACGCTGACAGTACTGCATAAATTGAAAATCATTACGATATGCAAGCCGCTCGGGCGCAGGGCGTACTTGTTCTCGGCGGCGATAGCCGTGGTTCTTCCCGTGGTAATCGGCATCTTGTGTGCAATAGATTTCGATAAAGCGTTTCAGGTTTTTCACGCAATATTTTTCCCAGGTAAAGACAATTGGACATTCGATCCCCGCTACGACCAAATAATAACGGTTATGCCCGAAGAATTCTTTATGAACTGTGCAATAATCATCGGTGTTGCCCTTGTTGCGTTTTCGGCGGCGCTGATTTCTGCCGACGTAATTTTGACCCGAATGGAAGCAAAACGTAAAAGCGAAAGCAATTAAAGGTAATTATTTCTTGCCTAAAATGTGCGAAAATTTTCATAAAGCGGGTTGATTAAAGCATAGCGTTATGATATAATCTTAAAGACATTTAAACCGTAAATTCGGTTAAGCAAAAGAGGTTGATAATGAAAGAACAAAGTGTTGTAACCGACCTCCGCAGAAAGGTATTTGCGGAAGTTGCTCAAGTTGCGTTCGAGTCCGAAAACATAGCGGACGACATCGAGGCTATTCCTTATAAAATAACCCCGTCTGAAGTGCCGACCTACAGGGAAAGCATTTACAGAGAACGTCAGATAGCGGCGGAGCGCGTCCGCCTTGCAATGGGACTTTCTCTCCGTCCCGCAAACAAACCCGTACATATCACAGCAGGCATAAGCGAGAGCAATATTTCGGACAAATATTACGAACCGCCTTTAATGCAGGTTATACCTTCGGCTTGCGACAAATGCCCCGATAACGAGTACGAAGTGACGAATATGTGTCGCAATTGCGTGGCTCATTCGTGCATAAAGAGCTGTCCCAAGGGCGCAATATCTATTGTCGACGGCAAATCGTTTATAGATAAGTCAAAGTGTATTAAGTGCGGAAGATGCAAAGCCGCATGCCCTTACGACGCTATTTCACACAAAGTCCGTCCTTGCGCTCAGGCGTGCGGTATTAAGGCGATTTCTTCCGACGAATACGGCAGAGCGCACATAGACAACGATACATGCGTTGCGTGCGGTCAGTGCATGTCCGCCTGTCCGTTCGGTGCGATTGCGGATAAATCCCAGATATTCCAGCTCATTCAGGCTTTGAAAAAGGGCGATAAGATAATTGCCGCCGTAGCACCCGCTATTGCGGGTCAGTTCGGCGCTAAGGCTTCGCTCGGCAAGATTAAAACCGCGCTCTTACAGCTCGGTTTTGACGATATGTTCGAGGTCGCGGAAGGTGCGGACCTCGGCTGTATTGCGGAAGCACACCATTATGTCAGCGAGGTTGCGACGGGTAAATTGCCTTTCCTTTTAACGAGCTGCTGTCCCGCATGGGCGGTGCTTGCCAAAACGCAGTTCCCCGATTTTGTGGCGGAAGTTTCCCAAGAACTCACCCCTATGGTTGCAACCGCGAGAAAGATTAAGGAAAAAGACCCGGAAGCGCGCGTCGTGTTCATAGGACCGTGCGCAGCTAAAAAACTGGAAGCTTCCCGCAAGTCGCTGAGGAGTTTCGTGGACTTCGTGCTTACTTTCGAAGAGCTTGCGGGTATGTTCGCCGCTAAGGATATAAAAGTTGACGTATTGGAGGAAAGCCCCTTGCGCATCACCCATACGACGGGTGCAGGCAGAGGTTATGCGGTTGCGGGCGGCGTCGCCGCGGCTATAGAGCGCACGATTAAAGAGTACTATCCCGAAACAGAAGTAAATATTTATCACGCGGAAGGGCTTGCGGACTGCAAAAAAATGCTCACGCTCGCCAAAGCGGGAAAGATAAAGGGGTGTCTTATCGAGGGCATGGGTTGCCCCGGCGGTTGCGTTGCGGGCGTCGGTACGATTATTCCTCCCGAAAAGGCGAAAGTCCTTGTGGATATGTTCTCGAAGAACAGCGAAAAGCAGGTTCCCGAAGAGGAATGGCTTGAATACGCCGAAAGATTAACAAAGATGAAATAACGCTCTCGCGTGATATACGTCGCAATACTGCGTTGTGTTTACGTTTGCCCTTGGTCATTTACTATCAGTAAACTCCCAGCGGTCAAGCCGCACACGCCTTGTCTTGCTTGTATCTGACGCGAGGTAAAGATGAGGCAATTATTTGGCGATTTCACAAATCATTCACGCGCCGTGCGGCAAATTACCGCACGGCGCACTTGCTATTTTTTATTGATTGTGATAAAATTATTGTACTTTACAAAATGAGTTGGAAACGAATATGAAATTTACAGAATTAACCGTACATACAACTACCGAGGGCAGCGAGCTTATAGCAGATATTTTCTGGCGCTATACGGGTTACGGAGTTGCGATTTCGGACGTAAGGGACGTAATTGCGCTTCAGAACGACAAGACGACTTATTGGGATTATATGGACGATGATATCAATCAAAACGAGGGCGGAGACGTCCTTGTTAAAGCGTTTATCGCCTTGCAGGACAGCCAGAAAGTCATACCTCAGATACGCGAAGATATAGAGCAGATGTGCGCGGACTGTGCGGGCGCGCTTCCTCTCGGTTCGTTAGAAATGACAAGGCGCGAGGTGGAAGGCGACGACTGGATAGAGATTTGGCGCAAACACTTCCGCCCCATACACATAGGCTGTGTGGTTGTAGTACCCGAGTGGATAGAGTACGAAAAAGCGGACGGCGAATACATTGTAAAGCTCGATAACAATATGGCTTTCGGTACAGGCGAACACGAAACGACTTCTATGTGCATAGAGCTGTTGCAGAGCTATTTAAAGCCTACGAGCGTATGTATAGACGTGGGCTGCGGAAGCGGTATTCTTGGCATTTCCGCAATAAAGCTCGGCGCGGAATACGCTTATCTTACGGATATAGACGCGGTTGCGGTTGAAAGCGCAAACCACAACGCCGAACTCAACGGGGTTGCGGATAAAATCACGGTGGCGAGAGCAAACCTTTTGGATGACAGCAATATAAAGGGCGATATAATGCTCGCAAATATCACTGCAGATATTCTGGAAAATCTCGCACCGTCAATCCCCAAGAATTTAAAAGAGGGCGGAGTGCTGATATTAAGCGGCATAATAGATAACAAGCTCGACCGCGTTATAGAAGTTTACTGCGCGCAGGGGCTTAAAGTTGAAAAGCAAATGAAGAAAGGAGAATGGAACGCGTTGGCGTTCACCCGCAAATGAGCGCACCGCACAGATTTTTTATAGATAATATAAACTATCCCGAAAACACTTCCGTCACCTTGACGGGCGAAGAATTCGTACACGCAAAAACTGTGCTTCGCGTCAGTGTAGGCGCGGAAATCACGCTTTTGGACAACAGCGGTAACGAGTATTCGGCGATAATAGACAGAATTGAAAAAGCCTCGCTGTCGGCGCATATCACGGGAGTAAACAAGGGCGACAGGGAAGCTTCCACGCCTATTTATCTTCTTTGCGGGGCGCTTAAAGGCGACAAGACAGAGCTTGTAGTGCAGAAGGCAACCGAACTCGGAGTTGCAAAAATAGGTATTTTCAATTCCCGTTACTGCTCCGCATATATGAACGCAAACAAGATAGAAAGACTCAACAAGGTTGCAAGGGAAGCGGCTAAACAGTGCCTCCGTTCGATTGCGCCCGAAGTTGAGTATTACGATAAATTCGAAGACGCTTTATCGAGTGCCGAGGGATATGAGAACAAATTGTTTTTCTGCGAATTTGCGCAATATTCGGACAGGGATATTTCGGCTATGAGTGGTTCGACCGCGTTGATAGTGGGCAGCGAAGGCGGCTTTACCGAAGATGAATTTTCTCTTGCTAAAGAAAAGTATGCTTTTGCGGGAATAACGCTCGGCAAGCGCATACTTCGTGCGGAAACGGCGGCGATTGCGGCATGCACGCTTGCTGCGTTTTCTTTGGGTGAACTCAAATGAAAGCCGTAGTCTTTACCCTCGGCTGTAAGGTCAACGAGGTGGAAAGCGCGGCTATTATGTCCGCTTTGGAAGAAAAGGGTATTTCCGTTTCGGATAAGCTTTCTTTTGCGGATTTATATATTTTAAACACTTGCGCGGTTACGGCGGCGGCGGAAAGAAAAAGCCGTCAGCTCATATCCCGAGTAAAAAAATTCAATTCCGACGCCGCAATATACGTTTGCGGCTGCGCTTCCGAAAAGAACGCACAGCAGTTCACGCGTTCGGGCGTAAAGTTCGTGTGCGGGGCAAGGGATAAGGAAAGGATAGTCGAAGCGGTTTTGTCCGATATTTATGGCGAAAAGGCGGAGTGCAAGGCGCTTGGCTTTCCCAAGTCGGTCAGAACCCGCGCGTTTATAAAAATAGAGGACGGGTGCAACAACTTCTGTTCGTACTGCGTTATTCCTTATCTTCGCGGCAGGGTGACTTCCCGCAGTATTGAAAGCATTGTGGAAGAGGTCAAAGCTACGCCCTCTCCCGAAATTGTGCTGACGGGCATAAACGTTTCCGCATATAATTATGACGGTAAAGGTTTGAGCGGGCTTGTAAACGCGCTGGCGTTTACTGATAAAAGAGTGCGTTTCGGCTCGTTGGAGTGCAACGTTATAACAAATGAATTTCTGCACGCATGCGCAAGTTTGCAAGACTTCGCCCCGCAGTTCCATTTGTCGCTTCAAAGCGGTTCGGACAGTGTGCTTAAAGCTATGAACAGGCACTATACCCGTAATCAATACCTTGAAAAGTGCGCGCTTATTTATTCGGTATTTCCCGACGCGGCGATAACCACAGATATTATAGCGGGCTTTTGCGGCGAGAGCGAGCAGGATTTTTCGGACAGCTTAAGCATTATTGAGCAAGCGGGTTTTTCCCGTGTGCATGCGTTCGCATTTTCCCCGAGGGAAGGTACCGTTGCGTTTAAATTGCCCGATTTGCCTGCGGAAGTCAAAAAGCGCAGACTTCACGCGCTTTTGCAGGCGGCGGAAGAGGCAAGCGAAAAATATATCAACCAAAGATTGGAACGGCAATATACCGTCATTTTCGAAGATTTCGACGGCGAATATACCGCAGGTTATACGGGCGGTTATATAAGGGTTTACGTCAAGGGAGAAAGGCAGGGAAGAGCAACGGTAACGCTTTGCAGCCTTTTCCGTGACGGCGCTTTATGTAAGGTATGTGATCAGAATGGGTGAAGAAGAGAAAAAGCCTCTGCCCAAAAGGGCGGCACACCAAATTAAATATTTCCTTTTGCAGACGCTTCGCAGGAGGACGGGCAGGGAATATTCCGAACTGCTCTCCCGCGGGTTGCGTTCGCGTAAGGGGGTAAACCGCGAATACCCTTGGGCGTATTTCCGTCTGTTTACCATGCTATTCATTATGTACGCCGTGTTCTTGCTTATTATCCGCTTTACGGGTAACGAGCTTTTCGCTCCTACGGTAACGCTTTTGGCTTCGGTAATGTTCAACCTGCCGTTTTTGTGCCTTATGTACGAGCTGTATCCCGAGCGCGATTTAAGCTTTATAACGGTGCTGTTCGTCCTGCTTGTCGGCGGAACGGCTGCGTGCGTGATAACGCAGGCGATGTTTAATCTTTTCCCTTCGCCCAATAAGTGGATGAAAGCCGTTTACGCAGGCTTTTTCGAAGAGCTTGCAAAAGCCGCCGTTACGGTGCTTGCGATAGTTATGTCGCGCAAGCGTTCACCTCTCGCAGGTTTCCTAATCGGCGCGGCGGTGGGATGTGGCTTCTCTATCGTGGAAGATATGGGTTATATCTTCGTGATGTCTAACGAGTTGCCTGCAATAAACCTTACTACTATTATAAACGTTTCCGTTACGCGCGGATTTACCGCTTTCTGCACGCACACACTGTGGACGGCGCTTGCGGGCTGGGCGTATTCGCATTTCAACAGGCATTTGTATAACGTTTTTAATTACATAGTGGTTATAGCGGTTTGCGGACTTCATATCTGTTGGGATTTGCCTTTAGGCTACACGGCGCAGGGCTTCGTTTGCGCGGCGTGCATTATAGTTACCGCGGTTTCGTGTATTGTAATAGTTGTATGCGAACGCAAAGCCGTGTTCCGCGCCGCAGGCATTGAGAAGACGGATGAAAATTATTACAAACAGGATAAGGAAACGGTAAGCGCCTCGCATTATCTGTATTGGAAGCATTGGGGGCATTTCACCCTCGCGCTCGGCGCGTTTTTAATGGCGGTTATCTCTGTGATTTACTGTTCAATTCCCTTCCGCGAAACGTACGGTACGGAAACTTTTACTAATTCCCAAGAATTCGTTCAGTATATGCAGGACGGTTATGAATTCGAAATCGACGAAGACCGCGCCTACAACGAACACGATACGACGGGCGATAAGAATATGACCGTTGTGGACGGCATTTTACAAAGCGTAACCCAGCCCGTAAAGAAAGACGGGGTGACGTATAATTATAACTACAACGCAGTTTACGACGTCGGTTCGGATAAGTATTTTTATCTTCTGTCTTCAGTGTCCGTAGTGGTGGAGAGCGAGGAAGGGGCGTTCATAACATACGTCAAGGAAGATTTATACCACGACGGCAAGCTTTACGCTTCGTACTTTCATATAAACCGCAACGTTACGGGTTTCAATTTCGAGTCCAACGGCGATTTAACCGTTTTCATATTCGACGCAAACTTTGTGCGCGATTTAAGCGAACCGAGGTACGTTGCGCTGTTTATTACGTTTGCGGGCGTGTTCGGCGTTTCGCTTGTATGTTATATCGCTTTGGCAATAAAATCATGGAGGGTCAAAAAATTATGTTCGACAACAACTGCATCTTCTGCGCAATAGCGAAAGGGGATATCCCTTCGGCTAAGGTGTACGACGACGATAAAATGTGCGTGTTTAAAGATTTAGAGCCTAAGGCGAAAGTGCATCTTCTCGCCGTGCCTAAAACGCACTTCAAACTGCTTTCGGAAATCGGGGACAAGGAGTGCGAAACGCTTGCCTATATGCTCAAAAAGATACCCCAAATAGCCGAAGAAAACGGATGCGGCAACGGCTACCGCCTTATCATAAATCAAGGCGACGACGCAGGACAGACGGTATTCCACCTGCATATACACATTCTCGGCGGCGAAAAACTGAACGATTTTTAAAAAAGGAAGCGCTTAAAGCGCTTCCTTTTTTGCTGGCTTCTCTGCTTATAAGCGTCGCAATACTGTGTCGCGTTGCGGCAACCCTTAGTTATTTACGTTTAGTAAACTCCTTCGGGTTTTCCTCTCGCTTCTTGTCTTGCTTGCTTCTAAGCAGATGGCTGAATTTAAGTGGTATACGCTTCTGCAATGGCTTTTGCGGAGGCGGCTACTTTTTTACAAAGCTTTTCGGGAGCGAGAACTTTCACCTTGCCGCCGAAGCTTAAAATTTTGTCGACGAGCGTTTCGTCGTCGGGAAGGGACAGGCTCGCAACAAGCGCATTGCCGCGCGGCTCTACGTTGTCAACGCCCAGCCATTCCTCGACGTCGGGTGCGGCGTCTTTTTTTATTTCGAGCGTAACTTCCATAAGCTGTTCGCGCGTGTATTCGAAATTGAGCGGAATATCCTCTTTATTAATCGGTTGTTTTTTAAACGTTCTGCCGTTGAACCGCGCCGACTTTATTCTGCCTATTTTAAACGTGCGGAAGTCCGCGCGCGAATGGCAGTAGGCGTATACGTACCAGACGTTGCCCTTGAATATCAATACGTACGGGTCAATTACTCGCTTGCTGTGTTCGCCCTCGCGGGAGAGGTAGTCGATTTCCAGACAAAGGCTTTCGTTGACTGCCTGTTCGCACACCTTCATTTTTTCGGGGAATTTGCCCATATCGCCCCAAGCGCCGCCGTCAACTATGATATTTCCGCAAACGCTCAATTCCCGCTTATCCGTCTTTTGCCGCTGTTGAAGCTTATCCAAAGCGGAAAGAACGTCGCTGTCGTTTAGCTGTGAAGCCATAGCCGTCAGCGCGTTGACCGCCGCCGAGTATTCACCTCTGGTAAAATATCCGCTGGGGAGCTTAAACGTGTCGCAGACGTAAATCCCGCCGTATCTTCCCCTAACGACGTCGATAGGCACGCCCGCAACGTTCATTTCCTCGGCGTAGCGGTATACGCTGCGTATGGAAATTTCAAACCGCTCCGCAATTTCCTTTGCCGTGACTTTTCTGCGGGATAACAGTAAACTCAACATTTTTATCATTATTTGGTATTTCATTCAGGTCCTCGAAATAGATTATTAAAAAAGTTAAAATTATTTTAATATATATGACAATATATGTCAAGTATAAATTATATAATATGACTGTAAATAAATTTGAGAGGTAAAAGTAATGAACGTTTTGAAATATATGGCGGAGCAAAAGGCTAAAATCAGGCAAAGGCATCTCGGCGAAGAATTCTTCTTTCAATGCGAGAAGGACAAGAACTCGCCCGTCAAGCTCGGCGAAAGCCGTCCCGCAGAGGATATACTGCGCGAAATAGACGCAATGACGGGGCTGAACACTGCGCAAAGGGCGTTCTTTTCGCACGTCGGCAATAAGAATAATTACGCCGTATAAGCAAGAAATTTAATAAAACCTATTGACAAACTGAATATTGTTATTCTATAATTATTTTGATATCAGTGTGATATCAAAATTAATAGCTTTGAGGAGTTATCATGGAAAAACTTGAAGAAAGACAAATGAGAGCAATAAACGGCTGGGCTATGTTTTTTGTGGTTCTGGCGGCGATAATCGGCGGTTGTGCGCTTATGATTACGGGCTTTTCTATGGTGGGCGGAGAGGACGTTCCCGCTCATCCCGAATTTTTTGCCTTGTCGGCAGTCGGTGCGGTAATTTTTATCGCGGGGATAATCTGCAGCGTAGGTTTTAAGATTTTACAGCCCAACGAAGCGCTGGTGTTCACGCTGTTCGGTAAATACCACGGCACGCTGAAAAAGGACGGATTTTACTTTGTAAATCCTTTCTGTACGGCAACCAACCCCGCGGCGGGTTTTGTTAAACTCGGCGGAAAAAAGGTCAGCCTGAAAGCAATGACGCTCAATAACGACAAACAGAAAGTAAACGATCAGGAGGGCAACCCCATTGAAATAAGCGTCGTCGTTATCTGGCGAATAAAGGATACGGCGAAAGCGGTCTTCTCGGTTGAAAACTACCTTACTTTCATTTCCACGCAGTGCGATTCCGCTATAAGACAGGTTGCAAGGCAGTATCCTTACGACGTGTCCGACGACGGCGACGAAAAATCTTTGCGCGGTTCGTCTCAGGAAATTGCGAACGTGCTTAAATCCGAATTGCAGCAGAGGGTCGAAATGGCGGGCATAGAGGTTATGGATACGAGAATTAACAACCTTGCTTACGCACCTGAAATCGCTTCGGCAATGCTGCAGCGCCAGCAGGCGGCGGCCATAATCGCGGCAAGACAGAAGATTGTTGACGGCGCGGTTTCTATGGTGGATATGGCGCTCAAAAAGCTTTCGGATAACAATATTGTGGAGCTTGACGACGAAAGAAAAGCGGCAATGGTTTCCAACCTTTTGGTTGTCCTTTGCGGCAACCGCGACGCTCAGCCTATCGTAAACAGCGGTTCGATATACTAATACTAAGTTATGGAAAATCAGAAAAACGGTAAAAAACAAATACCTTTAAGAATATCGGAAAGTCTTTACGTGGAGCTTGAACGCTGGGCGGAGGACGATTTCCGTTCAGTCAACGGTGAAATAGAATATCTTTTAACGGAATGTGTGCGCTATCGCAAGCGCGGTAAAAAGGGTTTAACGCCGCCGCTTTTCCACGACGTGGACGACGACGGCAATATAAATGAAGATAAATAAAAACTGAGGAAAAAGAAAATGAAGTTTTGTGTACATTGCGGTAACGAAGTGTTGGACGATGCAATTGTATGTCCTAAGTGCGGTTGCAGCGTAGATTACAATAGCGTTTCAGCGCAGCCGCAAGCCGATATCGACAGTTATTCGGGTTTAAGCATAGCCGGATTCGTCCTGTCCTTTTTAGAAAGTCTGCTAGGACTTATTCTGTGCATTGTGGCGTATAACGACGCTAAGAAAACGGGTAGTCAAAAGTCTCTCGGTTTAGCGCGTGCGGGTATAATCATTTCCGCCGTTCTGATGGGCGTAGCCGTCTTTTTTGTCATCTTATACGTCGTATTTATTTGCATAGTCCTGACGGGTGCGGCTATGATGTAAAATGTAAATATAATAACGGCGGCGAATTTGCAATTCGCCGCCGTTTTAATTTATTTGTTAAGCCGCTTTTCAATCAGCGCGATAATGCCGTACATACCGCCGGCAAGGGCGCAAAGAATTATCGTGGCGGTCATAACCAAGTCAAGTCTGAATACCTGCCCGCCGTAGACAATTAAATAGCCCAGCCCCGCGCGGGAAACGATGTATTCGCCCATAATCGAGCCTATCCAGCTCAGCCCCACGGCTATTTTAAGCGTGTTGATAAGCGAAGGCATAGAAGCGGGAATAATCAGCTTGGTAAGCTGCGCCCGCTTGTTCGCACCCATCGCCCGCATAAGCGTAAGCATTGTCTTATCCACCGACAGGAAGCCCGCCAAGGTGTTCATTATGCACACGATTATCGCAACCAGCACCGTCATAAAGATAATGGCGGAATAGCCCGTGCCTATCCATATTATGATAAGCGGACCCAACGCGATTTTGGGCAGCGAGTTAAGAACGACTATATAAGGTTCGAAAATCTTTCTTGCCCAATCGCTCATATACAGCAAAACCGCAATGCCGTAGCCGAGTACCGCTGCAATCGCAAAGCCTATCAGCGTTTCCATAAGCGTGATGCCTACGTGATAGAACAGGCTTCCGCCCGCATACAAATCGCCGATTGTTTTCATAATTCGTGAAGGCGAGCTTGTAATAAACGGGTCGATAACGTTAAATTGCGCGCACAGTTCCCATAAACCTATCAACAGTAAAAGTATGCCGAAACGGGCAACGTTTATCAGAACGCGTTTTCTCTTTTTCTTTTTTAAGTAAGCAATATGCTCTTTGGAGTAGTTCAAGTTTTGTTTTTTCATAGGTAGAAACCCTTTGGAGTATTTTTCTCTTGTTACAAGCCTAATTCGTCGCGGAGCGTCTCGAACTTATCGGCAAACTCAGGGCAGTTGCGCCGCTCTTTCGGGCTGTTTCCGCCGAATGATATTTCGTGTTGGGCAACGACCGTCGCAGGGCGGGAGGACAGCACTATAACCTTATCGGAAAGCGCTATCGCTTCGGAAATATCGTGCGTTACAAGTATCGCAGTCTTGTTCTCGCTCTTTATTATGCCTTGCACGTCGTCGCACACTTCCAGCCTCGTCTGATAGTCGAGTGCGGAAAAAGGTTCGTCTAAAAGCAGTATATCGGGTTGTGCGGCGAGAGTGCGGATAAGCGCAACCCTTTGGCGCATACCTCCCGAAAGCTGATTGGGCTTTTTATGCAGAAAGTCCTTCAAACCGTACTTTTCCGCCAAGGCAATCGCGTTTTCACGCATCTGAGGAGTATTGCGCTTTTTCACTTCCAACGGCAGAAAAATATTCTTTTCCACGGTGCGCCAAGGGAAGAGGGCGTCGCGCTGCAGCATATAGCCGAATTCCACGTTTTCCCGCGAAATGGACCCGCCCGAAGGTTTAATAAGACCCGCCGCCAGCGATAATATCGTCGTTTTACCGCATCCCGAAGGACCGATTACCGCAACAAACTCTCCTTTATTGACTTCGAACGACATATGCTTGATTGCCTGCGTTTCGCCGTTTTTCGAATGGTAGGTGTAGTCTACGTCGTTGAATGAAAGTATCATAAATATATCTCGTTGTAAATTGCGTGGGCGCGTTCGGTCAGTACCAAATCGTTGAACGAAACGCGCTTTTCAAGTTCGCCAGCGTGTTCCATAATATCCTGCAGATTATCGAGTGCGCTTTCTTTCATCGCCATATCCTTAACCCACGCGTCTATCGCTTTGTAGTTCTTGATTGAAACCGCAAGCGAAGATACGGGCGTGCCGTCGAAGTAGGAAGCTATTTTCTGCGCGATAAGCGTGTCGTCGTTTTCGTTAGCGTACTTGATAGCCTTGGTAACCGCACGTAAAACCGCGTCGATTTTTTCGGGATTTTTATCGATAAAACTGCTCTTTGCAGCAAAGCAGGTGTAGGGTACTTCGCCCGACTGCTCGCCTACCGAAGCTACGATATAGCCCTTGCCTGCCGCCTGATAATCGCTTGCCGCAGGTTCGAACATAGTGCAGTAGTCGGCAACTCCGCTCTCGAACGCGGAAGTCATCATATTGAACGCAACGTCGTAGTTGAGGTCGGAAGTAACGCCGAGCTTATGCAAGGTGTATTCGAACGTCATAGCGGGCATGCCGCCTTTACGTCCCGCAAGTATTTCCTTGCCTTCCAGATCGGTCCATTTGAAATCGGGCTGCTCCGTTCTGCCTACAAGGAAACTTCCGTCGCGCTTGGTAAGCTGACCGAACACTTTGGGACTGTCGGAAGAACCGCCCACGTTTACGTACAGAGCGGCTTCAGGTCCGCAGAAAGCCACGTCTGCAGAGCCGGAAAGAAGCGCCGCCATAGTTGCGTCCGCGCCGCCGCCGTTGGTAAGCTCTATCTTGTAGCCCTCGTCGGCAAAATAGCCGAGCGCGTCCGCTAAGTACAAAGGTGCGTAGAATACCGAGTGCGTAACCTCGTTTATTCTTATAACTTTATCGTCTTTATTGCAGCCGCTTGCCATAAGTGGAATACCGATGGCGAACGCCGCAGCGAAGATTAAACTTAGAAATTTCTTTTTCAATTTTTTCTCCTAAAAATTTGATAATACATTTTATGCTATGCCCCTTACATTTGACATTGCGCAAGCATTTGTTGTACAATAACAACGTATAACACATTTTTAAAGGTGAGACGATGGACAAGACTTATAATCCAAAGGAATTCGAAGACAGACTTTATAAGGATTGGGAAGATAGCGGATATTTTCACGCGGAACGCGACGACGATAAAGTGCCTTTCACGATAATGATGCCTCCCCCCAACATAACGGGTCAGCTTCATATGGGACACGCCTTAGACGAAACAATGCAGGATACTATTATACGTTTCAAGCGTATGCAGGGTTACTGCGCCCTTTGG
>CAYXXB010000009.1:0-29694 GCA_964468955.1 uncultured Clostridia bacterium
GTCAATCATATCGGGATAACAGTACAGTAATCTTACACTATTAATGTTGACAAGTATTGTCAGCTTTTTTAAAAAATTTACAAGAAATTTTTTTCCGTACAGGTCAATTCCGTATCTGGAAACGTCCTGCGCAACTAAAATAAGCTCCGAAACGTCGCCGAGGTCCTCCGCTTCTTTTAAAAGCTGTTCCATAGGATAGCTGACGTATCTGCCGCGTATTTTGGGAATAAGGCAATACGTGCAGAAATTGTTGCAGCCGTCGGCAATCTTTAAGTAAGCAAAGTGGCAGGGCGTTGTTATCACCCTGTCGCTAACGTATAAATTATCGCCTTTACCGACAAAATTAACCCTGTCACTTTGATAAGACGCTTCCAAGGCATCGAAAAATTTATCGTAATCGGATATACCCAAAAACACGTCCGCTTCTGTCAATGCGGGGAAAAGTTCATCTATGTATTTCTGCGGAAGACAGCCCGTCACCACCAATTTTTCAAGCTTATCATTTTTGTAGGCGGAACACTCTAAAACCGTTTCAACCGCTTCTTTTCTCGATTGATTCAAAAACGCGCAAGTGTTTACGATTAAAACGTCTGCTTCCGCCGCATCGTTGCAAACAGTGCAGCCTTTTTCCTTGATTATGGCAAGCAGTTTTTCGCTGTCTACGCGGTTCTTGTCGCATCCGAGTGAAATCAACCCGAATTTCTTTTGTGAAAAATCAATCATCAATGTCCCCGAAAATTCTTACAAATTCTTCACGCGAGAGCAATACTTTTCTGGGTTTGGAACCTTCCGACTGCGTGATGTAATTCATATTTTCCATCCAGTCGATAATCTTGCACGCTTTCATATAGCCTATGGGGAAACGGCGCTGAATCATAGAAACCGAAGCCTGATTGCTCGTTACGCAGAACTTTAAAGCTTTTATGAACGTGTCGTCTATTTTTGTTTCCGCATTGCCGACTGCGCTTTCTTCCGCACCCGTTTCCGCAGGTTCTTCGACGGTGTTTATGAAGTCCGAAACGGTTTGGTCGAAATACGTTTCGTTATGTTCTTTTACAAAATCTGTTACCCTCTGCACTTCGTGGGTATCAATAAAGCAGCCTTGTACGCGGGCAAGTTCGGGATTTTCCGCCGAACGGAAATACAAATCGCCTTTACCGAGAAGCTTTTCCGCACCGCCGATATCGAATATACACCTTGCATCGTCGAACGAATTAACTTTAAAGCCTATTCGCGTAGGCAGGTTTGACTTTATAAGACCTGTAATACAGTCAACCGAAGGGCGCTGTGTAGCAAGTATCAAATGAATACCGCAGGCGCGGGCTTTCTGAACAAGCCTTATAATTCTGCTTTCGATTTCCTTTTTAGCCTGCAACATCAAGTCGCCGAATTCGTCCAGAATAACCACTATCTTAGGCAGTTTCTCTTCCCCTTCGGGCAAGTGCGCGTTGTATTCTGTTAAATTCTTCGTCGCTATGCCCTTTTCGGTCATTTCTTTGAACAGGGCGTAGCGGTTTTCCATTTCCTTAATAGCCCAATTGAGCGCTTTAATCGCCTTATCAACGTCGTAAATGATTTCGTTTATCATAAGGTGAGGAAGCTTGTCGTAAGAAATAAACTCAACCTGTTTAGGGTCAACGAGAATGAAACGCAATTCTTCCGGTCCGTACTTGTAGAGCAAGCTGACGATAAGCGCACTCAGACAGATACTCTTACCGCTGCCCGTAGTACCTGCTACCAAAAGGTGAGGCATCTTAGTTATATCGGGACATACGACTTGTCCTTCCACGTTTTTACCGAGGGCAAACGTAAGCGTGTTTTTCTTGCAGTTTATAAACTGACTGCTTGCAAGCATGCTCTTAAGCCCGACAACCGTTCTCGAAGAATTGGGAACTTCGATTGAAATTGCGCCCTTTGAGTAGTTAAGGTAAGCGTTGACGTTCTCTTTCATGAGCGCCATAGCTATCGCTTCCCTGTACTTCAACGCGTTTTTAATGTTCGTTTTATCTTCTATAATTACGTCATAGCGGGTGATTGCGGGACCGACTACGACGTTGGATACCTGACTTGCTATGCGGAAACTTGCAAGCGTTTCGCATATAATTTGCTTGCTTTCTTCTATTTCGCCCGTGTTAACGTTATTGTTTTCGGGATAGTCATCCAAAAGGTCCAACGAAGGGCGAACATACTTTTTCCATACGTGCTTGGGTTTTTCGGGCGCGGGCTGAGGTTTTTCCTCAACGGCGGGAGCTTCACCCGGTCTGCCGAACACCTCAATGGGTGCGGGCTTTTCTTTTTTCTCTTCCTTTATGTTGTCAACTTCCGAACGCCCGCCGAACACAACTCCTCTTGCGGGAGGTTCGATATTATCGGAAACGTTTCTTTCCGGAATATTCTGCTCTTCCGAACGCGACCTTACGTTCAAATCGCGCTTAGTACCCGCGGTCAACGCGCTCGTTTCGCCGAACAGGTTGTCCTCTTCGCCGTTATCGTCGTCGAAAAGGTTTTCCCTGCTTCTGCCTCTTGAAGACTGCAGTGCCGACACGTCGGGTTCGATTGCGTTTTCGTTTTTAAGATTGGGATTGGAAGAAGAGAAAATATTGAAAAGGCTGTTGCTGCCGCTATCCCTGCTCGGAACTGCGTTAGGCAAATTTTCAGGCTGTTCCTGTGCGGGTTGCTCGTCGTTATCTTCTTCCTTTTCTTCGTAAACACTGAAATCGGCGTAATCAACTCTCGCCTTTTTTTCGTTTACGTTTTCACGCACGGGAGGCTCGAACTTTTCGCTTTCAGCATAAGGTTCGGGTATATCTTCAAATGTATCTTCGTTATTTTCCTCATAGTTCACGCGCTCGGAATTGACAGTATAGCTGTCGTAACCGGCCGAGGAACGCTCTTCGTTGTCTGAAGGTATATTATCGACTAAATTTTCCACGGGTTTTTCGCCGTAGATATACGAAGGCATAGCGCTTTCGGAAGCGCTCTTTTCTACCTCTTCGGAATAGTCGGAAGTGTATGTAGTCTGAGCGGACGGAGTCTGGTTTGTTTTTGTTGAGGATTTGCCGTCCGAAAAACTTTTAAGGTAATCTTCATCGTTGCGCACGGGATGATTGAAATAGGAATTTTCGTTATAGATTAAATTCCTTCTGTAGCTTTCCGCGGCAAATTCACCCGGCTCGAACAGAATACGTCTGCTTCTGTCCGCATCGCTTTCGCGGACGGAATCCTGCTCCGAACCGTTTTTAGCTTTATCACTAGTTTTGGGCTGAACCGCTTGACGAGGTTCAACGGCTGATTTACGTTTTTTCACAATTTCGTAATTTTCGTTAACCGAATACAGATTATCGACTTTTGCATTGTGATTTTCGGCAGGCTGCTCCTCTTCCTGTTCTTCCTCGTCGGAAAGTTCCGCCGACTTTGCAACCGCATCGCCTATAACAGCCTTTCTGATAACAATAAAGTTAAGATATGCGCAGGCAAGGACAATGAGCGAGAAAATTACGTACGCGCCGATAAAAGTCGTACCCTTTGCGATAGGATAAACCAATAAGCCGGATATAACGCCGCCGAAAGTATAGCCCGAATATCCGTTTGCGGCATTATTGAAACATGCGGAAAGATAACCGCCGTAACCGCCAAGTTCATATCCGCGCGTCGAAACGGCGTGAAAAAGCAGGAACACTGCAAAAACCAATGCGGCAAACGCTCCTACGCAACGCAATTTTACCTTGGGGAATTTTTCGAATACAAGCCAAAAGCCGAGGCAGCCCAAAGCGCCAAGCACAAGATAAGACCCGTAACCGAACGTTCCGTACATAAACGTACACACGGCGACGCCGAGTTCGTCGAACACCGATTTATGTGTCAAAAGCATAACGGCGACGACAAGGCAGAACAATAAAACCGTCATGCCAAGCGTCTCTCTGGTCAATATTAAAGACTGTTTTCCGTTTCTATTTTTTTTCTTCACGCTACACATCTCCGAAAGCGTATTTTCGCTATTCATTATTATAACATCTAAGGCGCAAAAAAACAACAAAATGGGCGTTAAAAATCAAAAAAGCACGCCCAAAATTTATGAACGTGCTTTGAATATTAATTTGAAATTCCTGCTTTTATCAAAGCTTGGTTTTACCCTCTTCCGCCGCGAGTAAATTATCGCTGTTCCAAGAGTACATACTGCGGATTTCCTTGCCGACTTCTTCAAGCTGGGAAGAAGCTTCCAGCGCGCGCTTTGCGTTGAAATGCGCTCTGCCGTTGTTGTTTTCCGCTATCCACTTGGAAGCAAAAGTACCGTCCTGAATCTCTTCGAGAACTTTCTTCATTTCCTGTTTAGTAGCGTCAGTTATAAGTCTTTTACCCGTTTCGTAATCACCGAATTCGGCAGTGTCTGAAATGGAATATCTCATCATAGAGAAGCCGCCTTTATAGATAAGGTCGACAATGAGTTTCATTTCGTGAATACACTCGAAATAAGCGTTTTTAGGGTCGTAACCTGCTTCTACAAGCGTTTCGAAACCCGCTTTCATCAATGCGGTTACACCGCCGCAAAGTACGGTCTGTTCGCCGAAAAGGTCAGTTTCCGTTTCGCACTTGAACGTAGTTTCCAAAACGCCCGCTCTCGCGCCGCCGATACCTGCGGCATAACCTAAGGCAACGTTTAAAGCCTTACCTGTATAGTCCTGTTCGATAGCGACAAGACAGGGAACGCCTTTGCCTTCCTGATACTCAGAACGAACGGTATGACCGGGACCTTTGGGCGCAATCATAAAAACATCTACGTTTGCGGGAGGAACGATTTGCTTGAAATGAATATTGAAGCCGTGAGCAAACGCGAGAGCCGCACCCTCTTTTAAATTGCTTTCTATACTCTCTTTATATACTTTAGCCTGACGCTCGTCGTTGATAAGAATCATAACGACGTCTGCTCTTTTTGTAGCCTCCGCTACGTTATAAACTTCGAAGCCAGCCGCCTCGGCTTTCGGCCAAGACTTTCCGCCTTCGTGAAGACCTATAATAACTTTAACGCCGCTTTCGCGCAGGTTAAGCGCGTGGGCATGTCCCTGACTGCCGTAACCGATAATTGCTACAGTCTTATTTTTTAACGCGTTCAAATCACAATCCGACTGATAATAAATCTTTGACATCTGATAAATCTCCTGATGAATAATCTTAATTAAATTCTATTATATGCCTATAATTTCCAATAGTCAAGTATTATAAGATTTTATTAAAAAATATCGCAAAAAAATTGCATATTTACTTTGTCGGGTGTATAATAAATTAAAAATTACTAACCGAGCGTATAAATTATGAATAGTATCATCAATTCGCTAAGCGTACTGAGAGGACTGAACAAAAACAATTTGTTTGCCTCCCTTGCAAATTATTGTTGCCACGCAGATGAGAACGAAAGCAACGCGTTCAACGATTTGCTTTACGAAATTTTTGCAGCCCGTGCGGAAAACTCCGTTGCGGGATATATCGGCGAACTTATTTTAACGGACGATAACGCATTTTCACGCATATGCGCAAGCGGAAAAGCACCCTCCGCTTACTTGTCGGAAGCCTTTACAAACGATTTAAAAATAATAAAACAGATGGTTGCCAAAATCAGGGAAAGCACGCAATTCGAAATAGGTACTTCCGGTTCTGTTTATTCGGGAAGCGCCGAAAACGTTTTGAATAATCTGCACAATTTCTACGCCCATAACGGTTACGGCAAATTTATAAGAAACAAGGCTTTCACTTACGAAAACGGCGAACTTATCCCCGCGGTCAACACCACGGAAATTACGTTGGAACAATTAAAAGATTACGAAAGCGAAAAGAAAATCATAACCGAGAACGTAAAGAATTTTTTAAACGGTCTGCCCTATTCCCATATGCTTTTATACGGCGACAGGGGAACGGGAAAATCCTCCACCGTTCACGCGGTTATTAACAAATTTTTCAGCGAGAAACTTCGTCTTATAGAAGTCGGTAAAAAGGATATACCTCTTATACCCGACATAAAAAGAAAGCTTGCGGATAACCCGCTTAAATTTATTATATTATTGGACGATTTGACTTTGGACGACAAAAACGACGAAGTATCCGAGTTAAAAACAATTTTCGAAGGTTCATTCTCAAACACGTTCGGAAATATAATGCTCATAGCTACTTCCAACCGCAGACATATCGTCAAGGAGAACTATACCGACAGACAGAACTCAGTCCACCCATCCGACCTTATAGACGAACAACTTTCGCTTGCGGACAGGTTCGGTCTGACCGTTATGTTTTCAACAACCGATAAACAGGCTTATCTTTCCATAATAGAGCAATTAGCCGCTGATTATGTTGTAAAAACCGACAAAGAGCAATTGTATTTACTTGCTGAACGCTGGGCAATTATTAAAGGCGGACGTTCACCGCGCAGGGCAAAGCAGTTTATAGATTACGTTTATTCGTGCGAACAATCAAACAGAAATATAGATTTTTAAGATTAAAATGAAAAGAGGTCGATTGCCTTAACGGCAATCGACCAAATCTTTTGCTATATCGTATATATCGCCCGCACCCAAAAACAGAACAACGTCGTCCTTGCTTGCACTCATTAAAAAATTGCAAATACCCTGCATGCCGTCGGCATAAACCGAGTTGGAAAGCGCTTTTGAAAGCGTCAGCGCACACCCCGCGTCATCAAAATATTCGCGGGCAGCATACGTCTTATATATCAGCAGATTTTTTTGCGAACCAAGCACCCGCACAAACTGTTTAAACAGCATTTTCGTCCTGCTGTAAGTGTGCGGCTGAAAAACTATATACAGCTCCCCTTCACACAACTGCCGCGCCGTTTTAAGCGCGGCTTGTATTTCTTTCGGATGATGAGCGTAATCGGCAATGCAAGTTGCACCGTTCGCCGTGCCTATAAACTCGAACCGACGCTCCACCCCTTTAAACGACTGCAGCCCCGAGGTTATTTCATTGAATGACAACCCTGCTTCACGAGCCGCCGCTATTGCTGCCAAAGCGTTCAGCACGTTATGCTTACCGTAAACGTTCAAACACACTTTGCCCAAAGCGCTGCCTTTTTCGTAAGCAACAAAAGAGAACTTACCTCCCTTGCCCCTGATATTTTTGGCATAGTAATCGGCGCGGTCGTCGTATCCGAAAGTCAAACCGTATACTTCGGGCAAGTCACCGTAGAGTTTAATTACCTTTTTGGAATTGTCTGCGAATTGTATATACGCCCTCTTCAGATTATCCGCAGTGCCGTAACAATCAAGGTGGTCGGCGTCACTATTCAGAATTACAGCTATTTGCGGCTGCAGAAACAGAAAATTTTTCTTGTATTCGCATGCTTCCGTTATAAAATAGTCGTAACCTTTTAGGCACAGATTGGCGTAATCCAAATCTCTCCCGCCGATATGCGCCGTAAATTGCTTACCAGCACAATCGAATATGTGCGTAAGCATAGAAGAACAAGTCGTCTTGCCGTGACAACCCGCAACGGCTACGGTAACGGAATACAGCTTACTTATTTCAAGCAATAATCTTCCGCGTGAAATCAACTTTTTACCGAGTTTTTGCGCTTGAATTATCAACTGGTTGTTATTGTCTATCGCGTCAGTGTATACTACCGCTTGAAAATCAGCCACATCACCGCAACCGATATTGATACGTATTCCGTCTTCCGCCAAATCTTCGGTATAAGTGCTGCTTACCTTATCGTATCCTCCAACCGTTTTGCCGAATGAGAATAAAATTTTTGCCAACGCGCTCATACTCACGCCGCCGATACCGAGGAAATAAAAACTATCGTAATCTAAAAGAGAAAATTCCATAGTAAATTTTATTACGGCAATGAGAAATTTATCACGCTATATGTAAAATTTTCGACAAAAAATTACCCTTTTACGAAACGCCAAAGATTAAAGGCGGCAGAAAAATCTGCCGCCTTTGATTTTTTGTTAACTTATTTAGTTATCGTTGTTCTTCTTATTAAATCTGTGCAGAAGCTGAGCAAACTTAGGCACAGTTTTATCGTTGGGACGTTCTATATTATCCTCGTCGTAATCCTCGTCGTACGAAGGGCGCGACGGTCTGGAATTGTTTTGCTGACGAACCGGCTGGGAATATTCCTGTAACGACTGCGGAACACCGCGCTGGGGAGAAACAGGCTGGGCGGGTTTTGTAGTCACGCGCTGCTGAGGATAATAAGGTTCGTTAACGGAAAGCCTATCCTGATTGTACGGCTGCTGATTGTAAAGCTTGCCGTTCGTATATGCGCGCTGCTGCTCTTCGCCCTGTTTATTGTCAAAACCCGTAAAATCGGTTGCAATTACCGTAATTTCAACTTCCTCGTGTACATTAGGGTCAATTCTCGCACCGAATATAATATTTGCGCCCGCGTCTACAACGCTGCGGACAAGCTCCGCCGCATCGGCAACTTCGGAGAATGCGAGGTCGTTGCCGCCGACGACGTTAAGAATAACGCCTCTCGCGCCTTCTATCGTCGTTTCGAGAAGGGGTGAATTTACCGCAACTCTTACCGCTTCGATAATTCTGTTTTCACCCTTTGCTACGCCTACGCCGAGGTGAGCCACACCCTTATCCTTAAGTATGGTTTTAACGTCCGCAAAGTCGAGGTTAATAAGTGCGGGGTTAACGATAAGTTCCGCAAGCCCCTTTATACCCTGTTTCAATATTTCGTCAGCTATGCGGAGAGCGTCCATCATCGACGTGTTTTTATCGATAATGGTTCTGATTTTGTCGTTGGGAATAACGATTAACGTGTCAACATATTTTTTGAGATTTTCAAGCCCCTTGACGGTGTTTTCCATTCTCTTCTTGCCCTCGAACACGAACGGCTCGGTAACAACGGCAACCGTAAGAATTTTCAAATCTCTCGCCATTTTGGCAATTACGGGAGCCGCGCCCGTACCAGTACCGCCGCCCATACCTGCGGTAATGAACAGCAAGTCCGTTCCTTTTATTACGTTCTGAAGCACGTCCTTGCTCTCTTCCGCCGCTTGCCTGCCGACGTCGGGGTCGGCGCCGGCGCCCAAGCCTTTGGTAAGCTGAGTGCCTATCTGAATTTTGTTTTCACAAGGTGAAAGCGCAAGTATCTGCGAGTCCGTATTTACAACGATAAACTCCGCACAGTTAATCTTCGCCTCAATCATACGGTTGACGGCGTTGTTGCCCGCACCGCCTACGCCGATAACCTTTATTTTTGCTTTGCCGGAAATATTTCCGACAGCATTTGAATTTTCCTGATATTCATTATCGTTAAACATTTTATCCCTCCGAAATCAATTCGTGTATTTCCCGTTTAAATACGTAAAAAATTTATATTTTTAACTCAGTTTCAGCCGAGCGCTTCCGCAAAAAGACTGAACAGCGAAGAAAACTGCGGCTTATCGTAGTAAGGAAGCTTGGGAGCAATCACCTCTACTGGTGCGACCAAACGCGAAGAAATATGTTCGGTCAAACCTCTTATAACCTTTACGCCTTCGCCTGTAATCAGAATGGGTTTGCCGTTTAAGTCCTTTCCGACGTACGACTGCCTACATTCCTCTATCATTTCGCAAAGCCCGTCAAGCCCTTCGCGGATTAAATCTTTCAACTCCGACGAAGAGAACCTGTATATCTTGCCGTCGGCATTATATTCCTCGTAGGAAATGACTTTTTCTCTCGCATTGAGGTTGACGTTTTTTATGAACCAAAGCGCCACGTCGTAGGGAATATCCAAAGCTTCCATAAGCAATACCGCAACGTGGTTTACGCCGACGGAGAACGAATCGCTGAACGCTACTCCGTTTCCGCACACTACCGCGAACGTAGACGATATTTCTCCGAGGTCGAGCATAACGGCGTAATTGTCCCTCTTTTCGGGTTCTACTAGATACATCGCCTGAGCATAGATTTGAGGAATCCAATTAAAAACTTTTAAGCCCGACGCCGTTTCCAAAGCCCGACGGATACATTCCAAAAAAGAAGTTCTGCAAGTAAAAAAGCTAAGCCTTGCGCGGAGATTGCTGCTCAACTCGCCCAAAGGCGAAATCACCTTGCGGTTATCGGATAAAACGTAGTAAAGCGGACTGCATTTAATAATCGTGCCGTCATCGTCCGCCTTGGGAAGCGACGCGTTTATCACGCTGTCGATATGCCGTTTGGAAATCTTTTCCGCGGACGAAAAACTTATAACCTTGTCCGTTTGTTCAATCTTTAAAAACTCGCCGGGAATACCCACGTACACTTCCTTTAAAGGTGAACCGTAAGAAGTTATGACATTGTTATAAGCCTTCTTTACAGCCGAAGTAAAATTCTTCACGTCGAGCAGTTCGCCTTCGGCAAAGCCGTCGTAAGGCTGGGCATATTTACTTTTTAAAATGAACGTGTTGTTGACGCCTTTCTGCACTACGGCAGCGACTATTTCAGACGACCTTATATCCAACACCGCTACGCTTTTGTTACGCACTTTTTTTACCTTGAAATTATTTGTAAAATGGTGTTTACATCCGTAAATAATTATATAATATAGAATAGAGTTTTGTCAACAATATATACAAAAAAACAGCCCAATTTTTGAAATTGGGCTGTATATATGCTTGATTTAAAACAATTCGGGCTTTACTTAACTGTATTTGGCGGTAATCTCGCCGCCCTGTTCGCTTTCGGAAACGGTTATCCTGCCTGAGGTACGCTGTTTATCGTTAAGATTGAGATACGCGGTATACACGGCTTCAATCTTTTTTCCGGCATTGTTTTTCCAATCCCAAACGGATATCGAAAGCCCGCTGCGGAACTTGATATTCGCAGTATTAAGGCTATCGTAAACGGTTATACTTTCGATAATTTTTCTCTGCGCACCGAAAGAAGTTTTCACCCCTTTGCAAAGTGCGGCAACGCAAACGAACTCTTCGTCGGAAAGGTTTTTACCGCCATCGGATGCAACCATAATATCGGGGCTTTTATCCAGAGCGTTCAAATACTCTCCGTTCTCGCTTCTTACGCTACGCATAAACTTACCGTCTTCGTCGTAAACGGAAAAAACCTCTCCCGATTTAACGGCGAAACATTCCACCCTTTCTTTGAGTTTTACGTTCACCGTACAAGGATAAATTCTTTCGTAACTTTCGACGGCAATAACGCCACTGTCGCTCAGCTTGCTTTCCACGTCGCTATCGGAAAGAAAAAGCAAACCCGAACCTTTGAGCTTGTTTAAATTTTCCTTAGTCTGTTCGTATTCGGCGATATGCTCCCCCGAATAATCAACGAATTCAACGTTGACGTTTTTTACGGAGTATATTACGCCCACACCGATGACTATAGCCGCGCAGAAAATGATAGAAAGCACCAACGCGGTTACTTTTCTTATGTACTTCATTAAAAGACCCTTAAACGGCCACCCGAACGATATCCCCTCCGAGCGCCCTTAGTTTATATTCAAAACCCGAATACCCCCTGTCGATATGAGAAATATCCAGAATTTCGCTTCTTCCTTCCGCCGACAGCGCCGCAATAACGAGCGCCGCTCCGCCGCGCAAATCGTGGGCAACGACCGTCGCGCCCTTAAGCTTATCCACGCCGTGAACAAATGCGTTCCTGTCGATTACCGTAATGTCCGCACCCATTTTCCGAAGTTCGGGCGCATATTTAAAGCGCGTTTCGAACAGATTTTCCGTAATTATCGAGTTGCCCGAACAGATACAGCAGAGCGCCGTCATCTGCGCCTGCAAATCCGTAGGAAAACCCGGATACGGCTGGGTTTCTATACTTTTTACAGAAACAAGCCGTCTGTCGCTTTTCAAATATATTTTATCATCTTTTATACGTATTTTGCAACCGTTTTCACGAAGTTTGTGTAAAAGCGAACTCAATAATTCTGCGTTGACATGCGTGAGCGTAATTTCGCCTCCGCACATAGCCGTACCTATAAGGTACGTACCCGCTTCTATTCTGTCCGAAATAGGAAAAAACCGACAGCCTCCTAATTTATTTACGCCTTGAATAACAACAGTTCCCGTACCGGCGCCCGATACCTTTGCGCCTATCGAATTTAAGAACTTCTGCAAATCGTCTATTTCAGGTTCGCGGGCGGCGTTTTTGATTACCGTCGTTCCCTCCGCTTTAACTGCCGCAAGCATTATATTTTCAGTCGCGCCGACGCTGGGGCAGTCCAGCATAATTTCGTTGCCTATCAATTTGTCACATTCGCATGATATGTATCCGTTTTTTTCGGTTATCCGCACGCCCAGTCTTTTCAGTCCGGTAAGGTGTAAATCAACCGGACGCAAGCCTATGTCGCAGCCGCCCGGATAGGCAATTTTTGCTTTGTGAAATCGGGATATTACCGAACCGAGCAGAAAAACAGACGAACGCAATTCGTGGGCTAGTATGCTGGGTATTTCGTAACAATCCGCATAAGAACTGTCTATTATAACGTCGTCGCCGAGAAACGTGGATCGACAGCCGAGACAATTTAAAATTTTTAACATATTGCGCACATCGGTTATACCGGGAATATTGCATACGGTTACTTTTTCGTCGGTAAGAACGGTTGCGGCTAATATGGGAAGTACGGAATTTTTAGCTGCCTGTACCCTGACCGTACCCGACAGCTTGTTCCCACCGTTTATAATGTACTTTTCCATAATAACTCCATATATATGTAAATAATAAACGGCGCGAAAATTTCGTGAGGTTTCACCGCACTGACTTTTACGTGCCGCCTAATTCATTATATGGAAAATTATAACCCGTTGTTAATTTGTGCGGGAAATGCGGTACAGCACCCCCATCGACGCCATTGTAATTATTAAGGACGTATTTCCGCTGCTGATTAGCGGAAGCGGTAAACCCGTGGGCGGTATAGTTCCGCTTACCACAAGCGCGTTTATAACTACCTGTATTCCGTAAACCAAAGTTATACCGCAAGCGAGCAGATATCCGAAACGGTCTTTACACGCCCTCGCGATTTTAAAACCCCTGAATACGATAAACGCACTCACGCCGAAAAACACCGCCAAACCGAAAAAGCCAAGTTCCTCACCCATTACGGACATAATAAAATCACTTTCGGCGAAAGGTAAAAATCTGTATTTCTGAGTAGAATTGAAAAGCCCTACGCCGAACCAACCGCCGTTCCCCAAAGCGTAAAGAGATTGTATAAGCTGATACCCCTCGCCTTTGGGTGAAGCCCAAGGGTCGATGAACGCGCTCAAACGCTTTAATCTGTACGGTTCCAAAAGTATAAGAACGGGAACGGCAACCGCGAGCGGAATTAAAATAATCGCAAAAGTTTTTAAGTTCGTTCCGCTTAAGAAAATCATTGCGAGCATCAACAGTCCTACGCACATCGTAATGGACATATTGGGTTCGGCAATAATCAGCAGACAAAAAACCATGCCCACAATCAGAACGGGCAGAACGCCCTTGAAGGTTTTGCATTTTTCATAGTTATCCGAAAAATGCGCGGCGGCAAAGATTACGAACGCGTACTTTGCTATTTCTGAAGGCTGAATGGTAAACGAGCCGAATCCTATCCACCTCGTAGCGCCGTAATTCGTCTTACCGATAAACGGCACGAACACCAACGCGAGCAGTACCGCCGCGACTATTACCGAGATATACTTGAGTTTTTTCAGCTTTTCGTAACTGAGAAACTGAACGCCGAAAAAAGCGACCGTGCCGAGGATGAACCCCAAAAGCTGTTTTTTTACGAAATACAATTCGTCGCCGTACTGCACTTTACCCACGTACGAGCTTGCGGAATAAATCATAACACAGCCGAAGCCAACCATTAAAAAAATACAAATTAAAAGCGGGATATCTCCCGCTTTAGTTTGTTTTTTGCGCATTAGCTTACTCTGCATCGTTTAAACCCTGCACTAACCTTACGAACTCGTCGCCGCGTTCTTCGTAACTTGAAAACTCGTCGAAGCTTGCGCTTGCGGGACTGAGCAACACGGACTGCCCTTCCTTTGCGATATAAACCGCAAGATGCACTGCGGTATTGAAGTCGGAACAGAGCGAAAATCCGTAAAATCCCGTCTGCACTGCTGCATTGAGCATCTGAAATCTGTTTTCGCCGTATATGATTGCGTGTACGACTTTGCTTTTGGATATGCAATCGAAAAGCGGAGCGTAATCATACCCCTTATCTTTGCCGCCGAGAAGAATGACCGTAGGACGCTTTGCGCTTTCGATGGCTTTTATAGTAGCGTCGGTGTTAGTGCCTTTGCTGTCGTCTATGTATGTAACTCCGTTTGCTTCGCATACAAGTTCTATTCTGTGCTTAACGCCTTTGAACTCGCATACGGCTTTGGCAACCGCAGTTTTATCAAGACCGAGAACTCCGCACGCTGCTATACAAGCAAGCGCGTTATATACGTTATGTATTCCGCCGACGTCCAGCTCCCTTATTCCGCAATAGCGCACGCCCCTGAAATAAAGAGATTCGCCGTCGAGATAAGCTCCGTCCACAACTTGTCTTGCGGAAAACCACACAACGTTTCCACGGGTGACGTCAGCAAGCTGGCGCACGCGTTCGTCGTCGTAATTCAACACGGCAAACTCGCTTTCGCGCAGTCCGCGTATCAGCTTGCTTTTCAGGAAGACGTAATTTTCCATATTGTAATGACGGTTAAGGTGGTCTTCCGTAATATTTGTAATTATAGCTATATGCGGCTTAAGGCTGAACAGCGTCTCGAGCTGGAACGAAGAAATTTCAAGCAGTGCGAAATCGGAAAAACCCAGATCCTCAACCACGTTTACAAGCGGATTGCCGTAATTGCCGCAAGGCACGCCTTTCTTTCCGCAAGCCGTAAGAGCTTTTTCCAGCATAGCGACTGTCGTAGTTTTGCCGTTCGTACCCGTTACCGCGACGGGCGTTGCCCTGAGATACAGCGCACCCAGCTCCTCTTCTCCTATAATTGCTTTCCCCGACTTTCTGAAAGCCACGGGTAAGCGGTTATCGATTGGTATACCGGGACTAAGTACTAATATATCGCATACTTCGATTGCGTCGTTAAGAGTTTCCGCAGTTACGGGAATTGCACCCTTTTCCTTTAAAGAAGCAACCGTTTCAGATATCTTGTCCGACATAAAATCGTCGTAGATAAAAACCTGCGCGCCTCTGCGCAAAAGAAATTCAGCACAACCCTCGCCCGAGCGGGACAAACCCGCAACTAAAAATTTCTGATTACCGTAATACATTTTACCTCACATAAAAATTAAGCATAATATTCCGATAAGAGAAGTTATAAGTGCGTAAGCATACGAAATTTTACATTCCGTGTACCCTTTCATTTGGAAATGATGATGCAGGGGCGCCATTAAAAACACTCTTCTCTTCGTTCGTTTATAGTATATTACCTGTATCATCACGGATATGCCGGAAATTACAAAGGTTATTCCCAAAACGGGAATATAAAGCGTGTTTTCCGAAAAAACGCATACGCAGGCGATAAGCCCGCCAAGTGAAAGCGAACCCGTATCGCCCATAAATATTGCCGCCTTGTTTACGTTAAAGAGCAAAAACGCCGCCAAAGCGCCGACCGCCGTAAAACAAAGCATTGCGCCCGAATGAGCGTTCAGAGCCAAAATCACGCCGAAAAAGCAGAAAAAAGCAAGGCTTGTCCCGCCTGCAAGTCCGTCAAGTCCGTCGGTTAAATTAACGCAGTTTACCGTTGCTAAAAAAACGAACAACACTATGGGTATAATTCCCCAGCTGACGTTCAGTTTCAACCCGCCCGCAAACGGTATGTTGAGATTGGTTATGCCGTTCACGTAGCAATATACCGCCGCTATTACCGCTATCGCAGTTTGGAAAAGTATTTTTTGATAGGGTTTAAGCCCCTGATTGTCCTTGCGGTAAATTTTTAAAAAGTCGTCGAAAAACCCGACAACCGTAAAGCCGCCGACTATAACCAGCGTAAGATTTAAAACGTTGTCGCCAAGTCCGCAAAAACCGAGAGCGACTACAATTATCGCCGCAACAAAAGCAAGCCCGCCCATTGTGGGCGTGCCGTTTTTGCTTTTATGCTCTTTTACGTAACCTAGAATGTACTGCCCCGCTTTCAACCGCTTCAGAAGCGGCATCAGACAAGCGGTAAGCGCAGCCGAAACCGCAAAGGCAACTAAAATTGCCGCAAGATAAATTTTCATAAATATTTCAGCTTATCAGTTTTTTTATTACCGTATTGTCGTTATAGCTGTGTTTTATTCCCATAATTTCCTGATAGTTTTCCCCGCCCTTGCCCGCGACGAGCAGTATATCGTCTTTAGTAAGAAGATTAACAGCGTATCCCGTTGCGGCTTCTCTGTCGGTAACGGAAACGTAACTTTTCCCTGCCTTTTTTACGCCGCTTTCTATCTGACTGATAATTTCGTACGGATCTTCGTATCGGGGATTATCTGAAGTTATTATTACGAAATCTGCCGTATTAGCCGCAATTTCCCCCATAATGGGCCGTTTGCCCGTATCTCTGTTGCCACCGCAGCCGAAAAGACAGTACAGTTTGCCCTTGCACAGCTTTTTAAGCGCTTGCAGAGATTTCTTAAGTCCGTCGGGCGTGTGCGCAAAATCCACAAAAATATCAGCCCCCTTATAGGAAGCTACCTTTTCCAACCTGCCGGACACTCTTTGCAGACTTTCCAACCCTTCGGCAATAGTTGCGATATTTACTCCGAGAATATGTGCGCAGGTTGCCGCGGCTAGCGCGTTGTAAACGTTATGTATTGCGGGCATATTCAATTTGATTTCGTAAATTTCGTCGCTCAGATTTATCACGAACGTACTGCCCGCAATCTCTTCTTTGATATTAATCGCAAACGTGTCGGCGGGATTTTCAAGACCGTAGCCTACGGCTTCGGGCAGAGAATTTATAAGCTTTGCGCCCAAACCGTCGTCGGAATTTATTATTGCGACCGAGCATCTGCCTTTTTCAAAAAGCTTACATTTACATTCAGCGTAAGACTGCATATTCCCGAAAAAGTCGAGGTGGTCCTGCGTACAGTTGGTAAATATGCCCGCTTCGAAACGCAGTCCGCGTATTTTATCAAAGTAAAGCGCGTGGGCGGAAACTTCCATAAACACGTACTCCACTCCTGCGTTTACCATATCCCGAAATACTCTGTGCAGAAAAATGGGATCTGGCGTGGTGAGTTCGGGTGAAATAAATATATCACCGTATGCTATGCCGAGCGTGCCGATTATTCCCGTCTTATTGCTATTTTTGTCGAAAATGCTTTTAAGCATATACGTAATTGTCGTCTTGCCGTTCGTACCCGTTACCGCAATAAGTTTCAACTTTTTATCAGCATATCCGTAGAAAACGCGCGCAAGTTCGGTTGCCGCCCTGCGCCCGTCGCTTACAATCACCGTCGGCACTCCCGCATTTATCTCGCGTTCGCAGACAACGGCAACGGCTCCGTTTTTTACGGCTTTCTGAACCAAATCGTGCGAATCGCGGTTAACGCCTTTATAGCAGACGAACAAATCTCCTTTTGTAACCGTTTCCGCACGGGTAGCTATACCGCTGATTTCCACTCCGCTATCCCCTAATATTTTTTCGGTTTGTATATTCTCCGTCAGTTCGCTTAATTTCATAACGCTTTCCTACTCCGTCGGTTTGATATTTTTTATTGCGATTATATCCTCGAAAATTTCTTTTGCTACAGGAGCTGCAACAGCGCTTCCGTAATACGTTCCCTGCGGTTCGTCAACGACTATTAACGCAAGATATTTTGGTGCATTCGAAGGGAAAAATCCGACGAACGAAGATACGTATTTGCCCTGCGCAATATGTCCGTCCTCATATTTTTGTGCCGTACCCGTTTTACCGCCTACTTTATATCCTTCGATAAACGCCTTTTTGCCGCTGCCCTCGCTGACGACGCCTTCAAGCATTTCGGTAAGCATTGATGAAGCTTTTTCGCTTATCACCTTCTGTTTCAGCACAGTAGGAATATTTTCAACCGTTTTTCCGTCGGAAGATATTACGCTTTTTACAAGGTGCGGAACGTAATAGTTGCCGCCGTTTACTAAAGCCGCAGTTGCGCAGGCAAGCTGTAAACCGGTAACGGCAACCGTCTGACCGAAACCTATTCTCGCCAAATCACAGTCGCGCACAAGAGATTTGGGTACAAGCATACCGAGGGCTTCGCCCGAAAAATCTATGCCAGTAACGTTGCCTAAACTTAAAGCGGAAAGATAAGAATAGAAAGTATCTTTGCCGAGCGCGAGCGCCATATCCGTAAAGCACGGGTTGCAGCTGTTATTCAGTGCTTCCGCAAGAGTCTGATTGGAGTGTTTACCGTTGGAATGGTCCGACCAGCACTTGATTTTTGTGCCGTCCACACTTCTCGTTCTGCTTCCGTTGAATACGTACGAGGGCGAAAACGCACTGCTGTTCCCTTTCAGATATTCTTCGATATTGGCGGCGGCGGTAATAACCTTAAAGGTCGAACCCGGTTCGTAAATATCGCTTATCAACCCGTTTCGGGTAAGCGAATTGAGCGTTTCCATATCATCCCTCGGCACGTCGTTCAAATCGTACGAAGGATAATTGACCATAGACAGCACTTCGAAATTTCGCGGGTCTAGAACCACGCACGAAACGCGTTTCGCACCTGACGACAGATAAACGGATTTCATCGCCTCTTCAGCCGCTAGCTGAATATCGATATCTATCGTAAGACGGATTTCACTGCCAGCAGTCGCCTCCGTATAGACGATTTGGCAATCCTCCGTCTGCACTCCGACTATATCGGTAGTGAACGAAATTTCCCCGTTCGCACCCGAAAGCACGTTCTCGTAATATTTTTCCAAGCCGCTCAGCCCCGTTCCGTCGTTTGCGGTAAAGCCGAGAACCTGACACAGCGCGTCGCCGTAGGAATATACCCTTGTATTGTCTTTGGCATAATATACGCCGGCAATATCGTAAGAGGCGAGCTTTTCCACCTTTTCTTTCTCGACCTGACGGGCGAGCGTTATTTCCGAAACCTTGCCAGAAGATATCTTTTCCAAAACTTCGGCGGCGTCTATGCCAAGCGAACCCGCAATTACGGTTGCCGAATATTCGGGATTTACGATAGCGTTAGGACGGGCGAACACGCTGTAAGTCAAGAGGTTGCCCGCAAGAAGCTGTCCGTTTGTATCCGTTATCTTTCCTCTTGCTGCAACGACGGGTATTTCCCTGTTCCACTGGTCGGTCGCACGGTAAACGAGTTCGCCGCCCCAAACAACCTGTATGTAAAAGAAGCGTGCGAAAATAATGAAAAAAATAAAGGTTATCGCCAGAATTACTGACAATAACCTCTTTTGTAAAACCGTTATTGAAAAACCTTGTTTTTTAATTTTATTTATCTCCGTTTTATTTGATTAACAGATTTCTTACCGCGTCGGGAACGATTTCGGCAATTGAAGAATTAACGCCTGCAAGAGCGCCCCTTACCGTCACGATTTCGCTCTGAACGGTTGCGATATCAGCGTTAAGACCTGCAATTATGGAAGAATTAACGATTACGAGAGCCAAAAGCGCCAAAACCACGCTTACGAACACCGCGATTATAATTTTTTCCTTCTTGCCGAGGATGTGTTCCTTTTTGCTGACGGAAGATTTGATTTCCGTCTTTGCGCTCGATCTGCCTATCGTCTGATACTGGATAGTTGCGGGCGTAGGACGCAAATCCTCGTCTTCTTCGTCCTCAAACTCATCGATTTCGGGTTCTGCCACGTTTAAAGCAGAAACCTTGTTTATAGGATTATCGGCGCGGAATATAGCTGCGTCAGCCCTTGCGTTTTCAACGAGATAAGGCTTAGCGGGAGCAACGGTCTCGGCGCAATCTTCCACCTCGACCTCCTGCTTGGGAGCAGAAGAAAAGACGTCCTCGATTTTGCAATCGGGATTAATAAGTCTTGCGTAAGTATCTCTTATACGCGCATTGTGCTTCTCTTCTTCGTTAAAGCAATCGATATACGCCTGTGTAGCGTCGTATTGCGTCCTGAATTTGTCAACCGGTCTGCGTTCTAAAACGGGTGTAGCGTCAGCCATTTTCCTCTCCTTTATTTCCTTATCATTCGATTATTCTTTCCGCTATCCTTAGTTTGGCACATTTTGAACGGGAATTCAGCGCCATTTCCTTCACGGAAGCGATTATCGGTTTCTTTGTTATTATTTCTATTTCTTTCTTTTTTCCGCAAACGCATACGGGCAAGTTTTTGTCGCAAATGCAATCCGTTTCAAGCTCCCTGAACGCGTTTTTCACAATTCTGTCCTCTAACGAATGAAAGGTAAGAATAGCTATTCTTCCGCCTTTCTTCAACTTTCGGGTAAGACCGACTACACAATCGTACAAACCGTCTAGTTCTCCGTTTACCGCAATTCTTATCGCCTGAAAGCTCTTTCTTGCGGCGGGACCGTTTTGCTGGAATTTTTTAGGTATACTTTTTTCTATTATCTCCACTAACTGTCCGCACGTTTCTATGCGGCAGGTCTTTCTTGTTTTTTCTATATTCGAAGCAATCAGCGGAGCAAACCGCTCTTCTCCGTAAATTTTAAGTATTTTCGCTATTTCTTCGCGGGGGTATTCGTTAAGAATAATTTCCGCTGTCAACGGCGCTGTCGTATCCATCCGCATATCGAGCGGTGAATTGGGCTTCATATAGGCGAACCCGCGCTCTTCGCTGTCTATCTGATGACTTGAAACGCCGAAATCAAGCAGAACTCCGTCTAACTTTTCAACGCCCGCAAGAGCGAAAACGTTTTCAAAGTTTTTGTAGTTGGATTTGAAGATTTCAAACCTGCCTTCAAATTCGCTTAACCTTTGCGTTGCCGCCGCTATAGCTTGGTCGTCGAGATCGGTAGCTATCAGCCTGCCCGTAGGCGAACTTGCCTTTAAGATTTCATAGGAATGTCCCGCACCGCCTATCGTGCCGTCGAAGTAAATTCCGCCGTCTTTTATTTTAAGAGCCGAAATGCACTCCTCTTTCATTACGGGTATGTGAGAAAACACTGTCATATCAGAAATCGAGACTTGCTATAACTTTGTCGTAATCAGCGTCTGCACCGTTCAAGTACTTTTCGTAGTTCGACTTTGACCAAAGCTCCGCCCTGTAATTCATACCGACAACCACGATATCTTTTTCGTTCTTTTCGAAATTGAGATGCGCGCGAAGTTCGGGGTTGAGTACTATTCTTCCCTGACCGTCTTCAACGGCGAGAGTTATAGTTCTCATAAACAAACGGAGATTTCTCTGCTTTTCTATGTCGGAAATCTTGGTTTCTCTTACCGACTCCAACTTAGCTTCCATTTCCTCTTTGGGGAAAATGTAAACGCAGTGATTATCGCCTTTTGCGAAATAGTATTCATCACCAAGCTCTTTTCTGAGCCTGGCGGGAATTCTTATTCTGTTTTTTGCATCAAGTTGGTGATTATATTCACCCGTCAGCATAGACATACTATTTCGCCCTTTAGTCAGTTAGTGAACTAATGATAACACACGACTTGACCACTGTCAACCACTTTTTTAAAAATTTTTTAATTTTTTTGCAAAATTTATATTTTTACTTTTTATTGATGCGGCTACAATTCCCCTTTCTACTTATTATATAGTTATATATACGGGTATTTTTGACAATATCCCCACTCAAAAATGTTACATTTGACTGTTTATCTGTATTGTGGTCAGAAATCCCTATATTTCCCTGTTGGTGGTCACTCATCCCTAAAATTTCACGCAAGTGGTCAGCCGTCCCTGCAATTCCGTCAAAAACGGGGCAGTTGTACCGCCTTTGCACTATATCTTTTATAAAAACGTAATGCGTGCAGCCAAGCACCACACTGTCCGCTTCTACGTTCGGCAACAGCTCTGCGGGAAAATTTTCATTAAGCGTAAACAGATTTTTTTCTATGTACTCCGCAAGACCTGCGCACGGATACACGGTAATATCTTTATCGTCGAAGCGTGATATCAGCTGCTTGAAAGACGCACTGTTCACCGTTGCCTCCGTAGCGAGTACGAGGCA
Organism: uncultured Clostridia bacterium; assembly: GCA_964468955.1. Lineage (GTDB taxonomy): Bacteria > Bacillota > Clostridia > Christensenellales > Borkfalkiaceae > Coproplasma. Next base: position 22,020 of record CAYXXB010000009.1, read on the forward strand.
CCTACCTCCGATTTTGACTGCCGGTTTTACCGCAGGTTGTATTCCAACTATGGGAAAGGAATAAACGGCGCGGAGTTCTTCTATACAATTTGACGTAGCCGTATTGCAGGCGATTACCGCGGCGGATATCCCCTTACTTGCCGCAACGTCGAGCTTGCTTTTCACAAGAGAAAATATCTCGTCCTTTTTCTTTGTGCCGTAAGGCACGTTGAAATTGTCCGCCAGATAATAAAATTTTACCGCCGGTAATGCGCGCGCACATTCTTTAAGCAAATTAAGCCCGCCGATGCCGCTGTCGAAAACGGCAACTGAAGCATTTGGTTTATCGCTGTTCGTTTCCATATAATATAAATATTAAAAGATTGAAAATATTATTAAAAAAATTGAAAAAGCGCATAAAAAACAGTTTACAACCACGGCGTTTTATGATAAAATCATTCAAGATTTAAGTTGAATATATCCAAAAGGAGAGATTGACGTGCCTAATATAAAATCAGCAAAGAAGCGTACATTAGTAACGGAGAAGAAAACCGCGCAGAACAAAATCATCAAAACTCAGGTTAAGAATGAAACGAAGAAGTTCCTCGCTGTTGTTGCTTCCGGTGACAAAGCTGCCGCAACGGTTATGTTCCCCGAAGTTTGCTCCACTATCGACGGCGCAGTGACAAAGGGCGTTCTTAAAAAGAACACGGCTGCTAATAAGAAGTCTGGTCTTGCAAAGAAGCTCAACGCTATGGCGTAAAACAAAAATATAAAATATCGGGCGCGGAGTTGTAAAATTCCGCGCTTATTTAGTTTGGGGCGTACGGAATGATTCCGTACGCCCCTTCCCTTTAATAAATTGTGAAAAGTTATCATTTTCGACTGAAAATGATAACTTTTTTAACACTTTGAAAATATTATTAAATTTATTGACACGCGAGTGTACAAATTATATAATCAAATTCGTTAAGTTTATTTTTGCTAAACTTTTCGTTTATTTTTATTAACCGTTTAATAAAAGTAAACGGGGAGTTTAATATTATTTACGGAGACTAAATATGGAAATAGGTTCTAAAATAAAGCGGCTGCGACAACAGCTTAACCTTTCGCAATCCGAGCTTGCAGACAGGTGCGAGCTGACGAAAGGTTACATTTCCCAGCTTGAAAACGATTTAACTTCCCCTTCGATAACAACGTTAATGGATATCTTAGCCGCATTAGGTACGGACCTTTCCGAATTCTTTAAAAAAGAAGACGACCAGCGCGTAGTTTTTTCTTCCGAAGATTTTATTGAAAAGCACGAAGACGGTATGCTTCTGAAATGGATTATCCCCAACGCTCAGAAAAACGAAATGGAACCCGTACTCGTCGAACTTCTATCCGGTGCTTCTACTTCTATGGACTTCCCGCACGAAGGCGAGGAATTCGGTTACGTGCTTGAAGGCAAAGTATGTATTACGCTCGGAAACAACAAGTACGTTTGCAAAAAGGGCGAAACGTTCTATTACACGGCAAACAAAGCACATTCCATAACTAATACAGGGAAAAATACCGCTAAATTTTTGTGGATTTCCACACCGCCCAATTTTTAAGGAGATACTTACGATGAATACTGAAAACATTATCGAGCTGATTGACGTAAGAAAAGAATTCGACGACGAAACGGTCGCCGTAGATAAATTCAATTTACAGGTTAAAAAAGGTGAATTCGTCACGTTTTTAGGCCCGTCCGGTTGCGGAAAAACCACGACTTTAAGAATGATTGCGGGCTTCGAGCTTCCCACTTCCGGGCGTATTCTCCTCAACGGCGAGGACATAAGCAAACTGCCCCCCAATAAAAGACCCGTAAATACCGTGTTTCAGAAATACGCGCTTTTCCCCCACCTCAACATTTACGAAAATATTGCTTTCGGACTTAAACTCAAACGCACCGAAGTGCAATACGTAGATAAAAACGGCAATACCCGCACCAAGTTTAAAAAGCTTACGAAAGCCGAAATAGATAAAAAAGTGCAAAAAGCGCTTGAAATCGTCGATTTGGAAGGTTTTGAAAAGAGAAGCGTTTCCACCCTTTCGGGCGGACAGCAACAGCGTATCGCGATTGCGCGCGCTATAGTTAACCAACCCGAAATTCTGCTTCTGGACGAACCACTCGGCGCACTCGATCTGAAGATGCGCAAAGAGATGCAGATTGAACTTAAAAATATGCACAAGAAATTGGGCATCACGTTTATTTACGTCACGCACGATCAGGAAGAAGCGCTGACGATGTCGGATAAAGTTGTCGTTATCAACGACGGCGAAATACAACAAATCGGCACCCCTACCGAAATTTATAACGAACCCGTCAACACATTCGTCGCTGACTTCATCGGCGACAGCAACATATTCAACGGCACTATGGTCGGCAAGCTTAAAGTTAAATTCTGCGGTGCTACTTTTGACTGCCTTGACGACTTCGAACTCAACGAAATGGTCGACGTGGTGGTCCGTCCCGAGGACATCAAGCCTTGCGCCCCCACCGAAGGTCAATTGCAAGGAACAGTCCTTTCCTGCGTATTTAAGGGCGTTCATTACGAAATTACGGTGGTTATAGGCAAGTTTGAGATAGTTATTCAAAGTACTATGTCTGCCATAGTAGGCTCAAAAATAGGTTTGAGGATAGAACCCGACGGTATTCACCTTATGCAAAAGGTTTACACCGTGAACAAATATGACGGCGTGATAACCAAAAACAATACTGTTGAATTCGGCGACGGTGAATTCGAATGTGACATAACCCGCCTCTATCCAAACTCCACAATAGACGAAGAAGGTTACCTTATTACCGCAAGCGGTGAAAAGCTCGATCTGACGGGAACTAACGTCGAAGTCGAAGTAGATAATCACGATATAGAAATGAGCGACGATTTGACTGCGGGCGGCGTTGTCGGAAATATTATTTCTATGATTTATAAAGGCGACCACTACCGCTATATCGTGAGAACGGACGAGAACGAAGAAGATTACGTACTCGACTGCCCCGATATGTGGAACACGGGCGACTTGGTAAGCCTTATAATTCCCAAAGATAAAATCAAGCTCATATTAAAAGCTACGGAGGAAAACGTTTAAAATGAAACTCCGTTTTAACAGAAGTCAGCTTTGCCTGCCTTATGCGGTATTTCTGATACTGTTCGTAATCGCTCCGCTTCTCGTCATAATTTATTATGCGTTCAGCAACGGGCAGGGTCAGTTTACATTTGCAAACTTTACGGGCTTTTTTACAAGCACTAACACGCTCGGCACGCTTTTATACAGCTTTGCGCTGGCAATCGTTACAACGCTTGTATGCCTTTTAATTGCCTATCCCACCGCTTACATTCTCGCAAGGAGCGGTTTCAAAAAGCAATACGTGCTTCTGATGCTGTTCATATTGCCTATGTGGATAAATTTCACGTTGCGAATTACCGCTCTTAAAGAGGTACTTACGCTGATTGAGGGCAATATTTCCCTTCACCCATTTTTAAACTCGGTCATCGGTATGACATACGACTTTTTGCCGTTTATGATTTTACCGCTGTATACCACATTTTTAAAGCTCGACAAGAATTTGCTTGAAGCGGCTTCCGATTTGGGCGCGAACAAGTTTATAGTTTTTCTCCGCGTAACCCTTCCGCTTTCCGTTCCCGGAATAGTTTCGGGAATAACAATGGTGTTATTGCCATCGATGACGAACTACGTCGTGCTTGATATGCTTTACAACAGCACTTACATAATGGGCAGTTTGATAGGAAGTTATTTCAGCGCGTACGATTGGAATAACGGCTCTATGATTTCACTCGTTCTGCTCGTTATTATATTTATTGTAACGCTTGTAACAAACCGTTTCAGCGACAAAGACACCGATGCAAGGAGGACGATACTGTGAAAAAGACATTATCCTGCATATGGCTTGGGTTAATTCTCGTCCTGATGTATATTCCTATCCTTATTCTTGCGGTTTACAGCTTTACCGACGCAACTACAGTCGGCGGAAGCGTTGGCGGCGCATCGTTTGAAAATTACGTAAATCTTTTCGCTAACGAAAGCTTGCGCAATATGATTTTCGGTACGGTTCTTCTTGCATTAGGCACTGCGGCGCTTGCAACCGTTTTCGGAACTTTGGGAGCTATCGGCTCGCACTATTCCAGGAAAATTGCAAAAAACCTGCTCAACACGGCAAATCAGGTACCTGTTGTAAATGCCGACGTCGTTACGGGCTTTTCCGTCTGCGTACTTCTCATAATACTTATGGGTATTAACAAGGACAGCTTCGTTCCGCTCGTTATAGGACACACCGTACTTTCTGCGCCTTTTGTGTACCTTTCGATTGCGCCAAAGCTTAAACAACTTGACAACAGTTTGTACGAAGCGGCGCTAGATTTAGGCGCAACTCCCGCTCAGGCGCTGTTCAAAGTGGTTCTGCCTCAGCTCGTACCCGGAATAATTTCGGGCTTTATGCTTGCTGTAACGCTCTCGCTTGACGATTATTTCATAACTACGTACACCAAGCCTTCCACTTTCGACACAATAAGCACCTACGTTGTTAATGCAACCAAGGGTTCGCAAACGGAAATTAAGACGGCGTTATGGGCGCTCAGCACGCTTATATTCTTAATCGTTGTTGCGATTGTCGTTTGTATGAACATATTCGCGGGCAAACGCGGCAAGGAGAATAGCAAATGAAAAAGTTTAAGAAATTTTTCTGCATTGCCGCCGCTTCTCTGCTTTTAGCTTCCGCTCTTCCTCTGTCCGCATGCTCAAATAACGAAAAGGAATTTGTTTTACGCGTTGCAAACTGGGAAGAATATATTGACCTTGGCGGTTGGGACGATGATGAACTGATTGATATAGCCAACCCCTACGGCGAAAACGGCGTTGGCGTTATCGGCATAAACAGTATGGTTGACGATTTCACAGAATGGTTTAACAGCGGAGATTACGGTTTTACAGTAAAAGTCGAATACTCCACTTTCGGCACTAACGAGGACTTGTATAACCGCCTTAACCTAGGCGACAAATACGACTTGGTTTGCCCTTCCGATTATATGATTATGAAACTGCTTGCGGATGATAGGCTGGAACCGTTCTCTTCAAGCTTCGGCGATGAGAGTATTGAAAACAACTATTACGCAAAAAACGTTTCACCATACATAGACGGGGTTTTCGAGGATAACGGCTGGTCGGACTACGCCGCTTGCTATATGTGGGGAACGACGGGAATTATATACAACCCCGAAATTGTCGAAGCGGAAGACGTAAGCAGTTGGACTATTTTACAAAACCGCGATTACAAGCGCCGCGTAACCATTAAGGATAACGTGCGCGACTCCTACTTCCCTGCACTCGGCATACTCAATCAGGACGAACTTTTGAGCGGCGAAATTTCCCCGGAACGCAGAAGCGAACTGCTTAACGCAACCGACCAAGAAACGGTTGACGCGGCGGAACAAATTCTCAAAGAGATAAAAGAAAACGTTTACTCATTCGAAACTGACAGCGGCAAGGCGGATATGATTACGGGCAAGGTTGCCGCAAATTATCAGTGGTCGGGCGACGGCGTGTTCATTATGGACGAAGCCGAAAGCGACGAGAAAAACCCGACAGAGCTGTGGTATTCCGTTCCCGACGAATGTACCAATCTTTGGTTTGACGGCTGGGTTATGCTTAAAGACGGCATTGAAAACAATGAGCAAAAGAAAACTGCCGCGGAAGCGTTCGTCAACTTCCTATCCCGCCCCGACAACGCGATAAGGAATATGTACTATATAGGTTACACTTCCTCTATTGCAGGCGATATGAACGATGACGCTGGCGATATGGTATACGAATATTTAAAATATAACTACGGTGCGGTTTTCGACGCGGAAAGTGAAGATTACGACGAAGAGCTGACGGAAATCTGCGAATACGATTTAAGTTATTTCTTCGGCGACGGTTATACGCTGTATATTGACGCTAATGCGCTTGAAATCGACACTGAAAACATTGAAGGCACGCAGATTGCTCTTGGCATAGACGACGGCAACGACAAGCTTTACACCGTTTACTCGAACATTAAAGATATCAGCCGAGGCAGGCAGGCTTTTGCGCAATATCCCCCTCAAAGCGTAATTGACAGAAGCGTTGTTATGGTTGACTTCGGCGACAGACTGCACGATATAAATCAAATGTGGATAAACGTGCGCTGCCTTGACATAAAGGACTTTAATCCCGCAGTTGTCTGGACGGTCGTTGTACTGGTTGTAGTAATTGCTACCGCAATCGTTTTATACCGTTTCCGTTATAAGATTTTCTACAGAGAACGCAAGGACAAAGAAAAAGATTAAACAAAATGCCCCGACTGTTAGTCAGTCGGGGCATTTAAGCTGCCACATAACGCTGCCTACATTAAGCTTATTAAAATAGGAACTGCTACTCCTGCTAAAAAAGCGCTTACTAATATACCAATCAATATAAAAATGCCTCTTTTACTATTTATTGAACGATTGTAAAGTGCTTCCTCATCGGTTACTCCATCAAACAGAAATGGATTGCCACCACCGGGATTAAGATGAGCTATACCAGAAACTTCAACGTCGCTCGCGCCTGCAGATATCGTATAATAATCATTGCAATAATTTTTACTTATATTATCATAAATTGCAAAAAGCTTATAACTTTCATTGCCTATTTCGTAGGTTGCACATTCATTGTTTTTAAGCTTACCTAAAAGCCTGCATTTTATTCCATTTATATACGTATCACCGTTAAAATCCTCTATATATATTTTAACCTTACTGCTACAGCCAACAAAAGTTTTCCTTCTTTTAACTGTAAGTTTTCTCATATCTTCCCCCCCCTATCTAATTATAAAAACCATTAAAGTACTTGTCAATATTTTAAAGATTAAATAAAACCTGCTATGACTTTATATAAGTCGCTTATTTACAGAAAACGCAAGAGTAAAAACAGGATTAATATACTAAATTAATTGAAAAACTACTTTGCATTATTTAACACGATTTCTTCGGCGGCTGAATAATCATTATCTAAACCCACACAAATTATATATTCCCCCATTACCGCGGCGCCGCTCACGTCGTCAGGTATCGGAACGCGACTTACAAAAATAGTAAGCTTATTATCTTGATATTCAACTCTATTTACCTCATAGCTCTGCGCACCGTTCGAAGTTGACAATTCTACGCCGACGACAAAACTGTTAACAAAAAATTCTTCCGCATAAGTAGCGGTAATTACACGGTTGTCACGGCAAAACGTTCTGTAATCGTTATAATTACAAAGTTTGCTTATCTGAGGGTAATTTTTATCTTCTACCCAATTAAAATTGTAAGCGTAATGCACAGTATAATTCACCGCGTATTCATTTTCTTCATCTTCTTCTTTTTTAGTTTGACAAGCCGCAAACAACGACATAAATACGGTTAATAATCCGCAAATTAAAATAACTACTCGTTTTTTCATAATTTTACTCAAAATAGATTTTTATAATATTAACATTTTAAATAAAGTTTGTCAAACGACTGCAAATTTCCCGTCTTTTACATTAAAATTATATTTTGCAGTAACGCCAAAATAAGTTGATTTTTTAGTGTGTGTGTTGTATTATTATTTTGCTGATAAATTTATGCTTCCGTAGTTAAATGGATATAACAGCCCCCTCCTAAGG
>CAYXXB010000010.1:0-28909 GCA_964468955.1 uncultured Clostridia bacterium
CGTCGATAGTCAATTTTTTCATCCAAAAAACCTCCGATATTTGTTTTTTATTTCTTTATAATAATGTTATAAAATAACACCTATATAATTATAAAACACATTACAAAAAAAGTCAATACGGGTTGCGATTTTTTTGCACCGTTTTTTTGCTCGGTTCAGTCCTGACAGAGTATGTAATTTGCGAAAAAAATTTTTATCAATCTTTCATTTAATTTATTTGTGAAATGCTTTCGCATTTGCTATAATTTATCTCGTTAATTTCTTTTTCTTGCGCGAAAAACAAATTAACGATTTTTAGGGCGTTGCCCTCTGCGCACGATAGGGTTAGCCCTCTATTATCAGAAATCGTGCGCATTCACCTAGTGAGCCGCAGGAGTGCGCAAATTGGGGCGCGCTGCGCAAAAGCGTGGTTTTGCTTGCTATGTGAAAAGTTTTAGTATATTGGTTAATTATGGGAAAGAAAAAAGCGAAAAGCGCAGACGAACAACTTAATAGCGTGCAGGCTCTTCCCGAATATGCGGTGCGTTTTACCAACGTATCCTTCAGCTATTCGGACGAAGGGGGTTTTGCGCTCAAAAACGTTTCGTTCGACGTTAAGCGAGGCGAATTTCTTTCCGTTTTAGGTCATAACGGAAGCGGCAAATCCACGCTTGCCCGCCTTATATGCGGTCTGTTGGATGCGGACAGGGGCAACGTTTTAACGTGGGGGCTTAACCCTGCGGAAAAGGAAAGCGTGAACAAGGTTCGCCGACACGCGGGTATCGTTTTCCAAAACCCCGACAACCAAATGGTCGCATCCATTGTGGAAGACGACGTCGCGTTCGGTCCCGAAAATATCGGCATTTCGCGCGAGGAAATAGGAGGCCGCATAGAATGGGCGCTTGCAGCCGTGGGAATGAGCGAATACAGACATTCCACGCCAACCCGTCTTTCGGGAGGACAGAAGCAGAGAATCGCCGTTGCGGGCGTGCTTGCAATCAAGCCCGACGTTTTGATTTTGGACGAATCAACCGCAATGCTCGATCCCAAGGGCAGAAGCGAGGTTATGGCGGTTGCGAAAAAGCTCAACAAAGAAGAGGGGATGACTGTCATACTTATCACCCACTTTATGGAAGAGGCTTTGCTTTCCGACAGGGCGATTGTTATGAATAAGGGCGAAGTTGCACTTTGCGGTACGCCCGAAGAAATTTTCAAAAACGGCGAACTGCTTGAAACTTATAATCTATGCCTGCCCGAAATAGGTGAAATCTGCCGTGATTTAATCAAGGGCGGAATAGATATAAATTACAGTTTAAACCCCGAAGAACTTGCTTTTATGTTAGCAAAGAAAGCGGATGAAAAGGGGCTTAAAACGCGTTCATTTGCGCATATTAGCACACAGACGCAGCAGCAAACAAGCGGGGAATGGGATATAAACGTTGAAAATCTCGCGTTTACTTATTCCAAAAAATCGCCGTTTGCAACCCACGCGTTAAACGGCGTAAACCTGAAAATATCAGAGGGGGAATTTTTCGGAATAATAGGGCATACGGGTAGCGGGAAATCCACTCTCGTTCAGCATTTAAACGCCTTGATTAAGCTTCCCAAAGCCGAAAAGCATTACAAAAAACCCAAGGTCAAAAAGGGGCAGACGCCCCCTCTCGAACCCTCGATAAAGATAGGTAAATTCGATTTATCAAACCGCAAGTGCGATTGGCGCGCGCTCCGCTCCGAAGTGGGTATGGTGTTCCAATATCCCGAATATCAACTGTTTGCGGAAACGGTGGAAGAAGACGTTGCGTTCGGGCTTAAAAACTTCCGCCCCGATTTAAGCAAGGAAGAAGTGCAACAAGCCGTGCGCGAAAGCCTGACTGCAGTGGGGCTTGACTACGACGAAGTTCACGATAAATCCCCGTTCGATTTATCGGGCGGGCAAAAGCGCAGGGTTGCGATAGCGGGCGTTATCGTGACCAAACCGCATATACTCATTTTAGACGAACCTGCGGCGGGGCTTGACCCGTTGGGCAAGCGCGAGATTATGCGCCTTCTGCACTCGTTCCACAATGATTGGTGCAAGACGGTGATTATCGTTTCCCACGATATGGACGAAATTGCGCAAAACTGCACGCGCGCATGCGTGCTTTCGGACGGAAAGGTTGTAAACTGCGACAGTCCGTTCGGGCTGTTTAAAAACGGCGAAGAGCTTAAAGCACTCGGGCTGGACGTTCCGCTCACTAAAAAAATCTGCAACGCCCTGTCTTCTTACGGTATAGAAATAGAGTGCGACTACACCGCACGCGGTTTTACCGACGCGGTGCTGAGCCTGTTTAATGTGGAAAACGGGGGTGACGGCAATGCTTAAAGACGTTACTTTCGGTCAGTTCTATCCCGTACAATCTTTCGTCCACAAAATTGACCCGCGATTGAAACTGCTGTTTTTAATCGCGTATATCGTTATGCTGTTCGTGGCGAAATCCTTTTACGGGCTTGCTCTTTGCGCTCTTATATTGATTATTGCGGTAATTGCTTCGCGTGTGCCGTTCGGTTCGGTATTGCGCTCGGTCAAGGGCATAATTTTCCTGCTTGCGTTCACGTCGTTACTGAATATCTTCTTTACACGCGGTGAACAGCTTTTGTGGCAGTGGGGCATAATAAAGATATATACGGAAGGGCTTATTTTCGCAGCTTTCTTAATGGTTCGCCTTACGCTCATCGTTATGGGTTCGGCGGTGCTTACGCTCACGACTACGCCCGTAGCTTTGACGGACGGGTTCGAAAGTTTGCTTTTCCCGCTCGCGCTTATTAAATTCCCCGTCCACGTTCTGGCGCTGATAATGTCTATCGCGCTGAGGATGATACCCACGCTTATGGACGAAACAAACCGCATTATCTCGGCGCAGAAGGCGAGGGGCGCGGACTTTGAAGCGGGTAATATTTTCAAGCGCATTAAGGCGATTATTCCCGTGCTGATACCGCTGTTAATAAGCGCTTTCAGACGCGCGGAAGAGCTTGGCGACGCAATGGACGCTCGCTGTTACAGCTCGGAAAAAAAGCGCACAAAATACAAAAAATTGCGCTTCGGCTGGCGCGATTTAATAGGGCTTTTATTTGCCGCAATTCTTATTGCCGGCGTTATTCTTTTCAATATTTACAGTGCGCAGATTTGTCCGCAGATAGCGCAGTATATGGTGATTAAGTGAGATACGCTTTAAAAATTGCCTACGACGGCACTGACTTTTGCGGCTGGCAGATTCAGCCTAATCAAACCACGGTACAGGGCGAAATAGAACGCGCAATTTTTACTGTTTTCGGCGTTCGGGCGAAGGTGTGCGGAAGCGGTAGAACGGACAGCGGAGTTCACGCGCTCGGGCAGGTTGCTCACGTCGATTTGTCGGTTAATATTCAGCCCGAAAAACTTGCGGACGCGCTCAACGTTCACCTGCCTCAGGGCATATGCGTTCTCGCTTCCTGTCTTGCCCCCGATGATTTCGACGCAAACCGTTCGGCAAAGAAAAAAACTTATTGTTATCAGCTGTATTTTTCACCCAGAAGAAATCCGCTTTTGGACAGATTTGCGGTTCGTGCGGACGGCGCTCCCGATATAAATGCGATGAGGGAGGCGGCGAAACTGTTTGTCGGCGAACACGATTTCAAGGCTTATTGCGCAAGCGGTTCGCAGGTTAAAACCACCATAAGGACAATATATTCTCTCGACGTTTCTTTTGATAGCGGAATGTTAAAAATCGAAGTGTGCGGCAACGGCTTTTTATACAATATGGTGCGCACTTTGGCGGGTACTCTTCTGTGGTATTCGTACGGTAAAATCACTCTTGAAGATATAACTGCTTCTTTGGAAAAGGGCGATAGAAATTCTGTCGGTAAAACTCTTCCGCCAAAGGGACTTATTTTAAAGAACGTGGAATACGGTATAGAAGGATTAAAGCTTTAAATTTTACACAGTTTTCACAAAACCGTTTTTATTTTTATATATAATTATTTTAAAATAACTTAACGTAGCAAGCAAAACCACGCTTTTGCGCCGCGCGCCCCAATTTGCGCATACTTGCGGCTCGCTGGGTGAATTTTTGCAATTCTTAATATTTGAGGGCTACTAAACATTGCAAAAAGAGGGCAACGCCCTAAAAATCGTAAAAAGATTTTTATCGCCTAAAAAGATTTTTACGAGAAGGAGATTTCTTTTGGAATTTTTCGAATTTACCGACGTGGCGGACACGTTCTTTCAGGTGCTGGGGGGAGACGTACACAAGCAGTTTATGTGGGCGTATCTTCTTATCGGAGGCGTTTGTTTTGCGGTAGTTTACGCGTTTCAGGCGATTGCGCTGTACACTATTGCGGGCAGGGAAGGTTATAAAAACAGGTGGATGGCGTTCGTGCCTTTCCTTAACACCTACTATATAGGCGTTGTTGCGGAAAAGAATAAAGTATTCAATTTCAAAGCAAAGCAAGTGGCAATTGTTGCGGCTGTTTTGGAATTTGCTTACGCCGTTTTATCAATCATATATTTGGTTGCGCAATTTTTGATATTCGACGGCGGATACGCCGTACCCGAATACGAAATAGGCACTTGGGCGGGAATAGAAATGAGCGCCTTTACAGGCTATTCTTTAAGTGGGCTTCCCGAAGGATTATCTTGGGCTGGCTGGGTGTTCAGATATTTCCCGAACGCGTTTCTCTATTGGATGAGCTGGCTGTGCCTTATTGTTGATATATTCCTTATGATTGCGTTCTATCAGACGTACGCCTGCAGACATTACGTGTTATTTGCGTTATTCTCCGCTATCTTCCCCATAAACGGCATTTTGATGTTTGCGGTTAGAAATAATGCGGGCAAGAATTACGGGCAGTATTTAAAGGAAAAACAGCAGCGCCAGTATCAGGACTATCAGGAGTATATGCGCAGAAACGGCGGGTACAATAATTACAATAGCTACAACCCGAACGGTCAAAACCCATATAACGGCGGAAGCGTTTACGGCGGGAATTCAGCCCCGCAGGATCCGTTTGACGGTATGGGCGGGAGCAACAACGGCAACACGAACGGCGGAAGCCAAGGTCCTTCGTCGGGCGACCCGTTTGAAGATTTTTAACCGACAATTAAATGAGAAAAAGCGGAGAAAGTATCTCCGCTTTTTTATTGCCTTAATAAAAAGAGTGTGTTATAATTGCAAAAAAGGTATAAGTAAAAGTTATAGGATAACATTATGGAAGATATCATATCGGCGATATCCACCCCGTACGGAACGGGCGGAGTTGCTATTATAAGGCTGAGCGGGGACGGCGCGCTTGCGCTTGCAGCCAAAATGTTTGCCCCGAGCGGTAAAGTAAAGGTGGAGGATTTTACGCCCAACGTCATGTATACGGGTAAAATACTCTGCGATGGTTTTGAAGACTTCGGAATGTGCGTATATTTCGCCGCGCCTAAGTCATTTACGGGCGGGGAAGTAGTCGAGTTCCACTGTCACGGCGGCGCTCAGATTGCACGGGGCGTGCTTGCGAAAACGCTCTCTCTCGGTGCGAGAAATGCCGAGCGCGGCGAGTTTACGAAACGCGCTTTCATTGCGGGCAAGCTTTCGCTTTCATCCGCAGAAGGTATGATAGATATGATAAACGCGGAAAGCGTTGCGGAAGTGCGCGCGGGCAGTTTGCTCTACGGCGAAAAGCTGAACAAAAGCGTGAACGAAATTCGCTTAAAGCTTACCGATTTGCTCGCGTCTATCGCCGCCGACACGGACTATCCCGAAGAGGGAATAGAGGAGGACGAGCTGAGCGATATCAAACAGGTTCTTCACGGCGTAAACAATGGGTTAAAAGCGCTCGTTTCGGCATATTCGGTGGGCAAACTCATAAAAAGCGGCGTTTCGGTTGCAATCTGCGGACAGCCTAACGCGGGCAAATCAAGCCTTTTAAACGCGCTTTTGGGCTACGACAAGGCGATTATTTCCTCCGTTGCTGGAACGACGAGGGACGCCGTGGAAGGCACTATAATAATAGACGGCGTTAAGTACAACCTGACGGACACGGCGGGTATCAGGCAGACCGACGGCGAGATTGAAAGCATAGGAATTGAAATGGCTAAGCGCATATTAAAGAGCGCGGACATAGTTCTCTGTCTTTCGGATAAAGACGATTTTACGGCGGCTGAAGGAGTTGAAAGCGAACGTCTGATAAAGGTATTTGCAAAGAGCGACGAGTGTAAACCGTTCGGCAAGTACGATATCGCCGTATCTTCCAAAACTGGAGAGGGGCTTGAAGAGCTTAAAAAACTGCTCGCTCAGAAGTCTTTCGGGGGCAAGTCGCTCGACAGTGCGTACGTAATAGAAGAACGGCACTACGCCTGCCTTACGCGGGCTTACGAAAAGCTTTGCGAAGCGGAAGCAAACGCGGGAATATATCCGCTCGATCTGATATCTTTGGACATAAAAGAGGGGTGGCTTGCTATCGGCGAAATTACGGGCGATACAGCCAATGAAGAGATAATAAACACCGTATTCGCAAAATTCTGCGTGGGTAAATAAGGAATAAATTTTTATGGTAAATCTCGAACTTTACAGGGTGTTCTACACCGTGGCAAAATGCGGAAGTCTTACAAAGGCGGCGGAGGAATTGTTCATTTCCCAGCCCGCCGTTTCGCAGTCTATTAAGCAGTTGGAAAGTCAGCTCGGCGTTCCTCTTTTTAACCGCACGCACAGGGGTATGGAGCTTTCCCAACAGGGCGGCAAGCTCATTTTCAAACAGGTTGAAGAAGCGCTCGGCATTTTGGAAAAAGCAGAAAGCAAGCTGACGGAAATTAATACCACGGCGGTCGGAACGATTAGAATAGGCGCGTCGGACGGTATATTTTCAAATATATTAGCGGACAAAATAGTCCAGTTCAACACCGAATATCCCGCAGTGAAGATAGAATTAATTACTGGTACTTCGCCAGAAACGCTGACACAGCTTAAAGAAAACAAGTGCGATATAGGTTTTATCAATCTGCCCATTTCCGATAAGGACGTCAACTTTACGGGAACGGTTGCACACCTTTCCGACGTGTTTGTTGCGGGTGAAAAGTTCGCGCACCTTAAAGGCAGGGAATTACAGCTTTCCAGCTTGCAGGAATACCCTCTATTAATGATAGAGGAAAACACTGTAGCACGGCGCGCTTTAACTTCTTATCTTGTTACTCTCGGCGTCAATCTGCCCGCCGATATAGAGGTGGAGAATTGGGATTTGATGATTAAGTTCGCGCGTAAAGGTATGGGTATAGGTTGCGTTCCGAGAGAGTACGCAAAACGCTATCTTGACAGCGGAGAGCTTTTCGAACTGAACGTTACGCCTGCGCTTCCTGTGCGCGGAGTGGGGATAGCTTTGCCTAAATTTGTTCCTGTATCTTATCTCGTAAAACAGTTTATGAATATGTTTTAAGTTCACGCAAATTAAAACGGCGGACTGCTATTTTGCAGTCCGCCGTTTTTGTTTTTACGTTTACGCGGTTTTTTCTTCCGCTTTATTTTCGTTCACGCTCTTGTCCGCCTTGACTTCCCTGTCCATAATTATATGGCGGGGGCAAACGGCAACGCAGGTCTTACAGCCCGTGCATTTGTCGTAATCGAATACGGGCAGATTGTCAACCATTGTAATAGCTCCGTGAGGGCATTTCTTGGCGCACAACCCGCAGGCAATACAACCGACCTTGCAGGAATTCATTACGTCCTTGCCCTTACACTTGGAAGAGCAAGCAACGTAAACGGGAGCGGAGGCGGGTATACGTTCGATAATATGCTTGGGGCAAGCGGTAATGCACGCTCCGCAGCTTATACATCTGTCGGGGTCTACTTCCGAAAGCTTGTCGGTGATTTTGATAGCGCTTTCGGGGCAAACGTTCTTGCAGTCGCCGCAGCCTAAACAGCCGTATTTGCAGACCTTGTTTCCGCCGAGAAGGGAAGCGTTAGCCGCGCACGTGGGGTTGCCTACGTAGGTGAAAGCTTCGGGTGCGTTGGCAAGTCCGCCGTTGCACTTAACGACCGCAACGGTGCGGGCTTCGTCCTTTAACTCTATTCCCAAAATAGCGGCAATTTCCGCTTTCTTTTCGGGTGAGGTTACGTGGCAAGCGGAAAGTTCACTTTCGCCCTTTGCAAGCTTATCCGCAAAGCCCGCGCAGCCGCTGCATCCGCAGCCGCCGCAGTTTGCGCCCGCAAGGTTTTCCATTATAAGAGAAACTTTCGCGTCAACGTCTACTTTGAACACTTTGCCGATAAAGAGTATCAACGCGCCGACGAGTACCGCCGAACCGATAAATATTCCCGCGACAATTCCGACCGTTATCCACGTCTGAGAGGTAAAAGCAAGTAAATTCATATCCGTTTCCTCCTTAAACCTTTATCTGGGCGAAAATCATAAACGCCATACAGATGAACGCCGCCGCAATCATAGAGATGGGGAAACCGGCAAGCGATTTGTTAACTTTCACGCAGTTAAGCTTTTCACGCAGTCCGCTCATAATGACCATAACCAAAGTGAAGCCCAAACCTGCGAAGAACGAATACAGAATAGCCCAGCCGAAGTTGAGGGATACGCCCGCGGCAACGCCTTTTACGATAGCGTTCAACTCGGTTACGCCGTTAAACATCTGCGTTACGCCCAAAACGGCGCAGTTCGTCGTAATAAGAGGAAGGTAAACGCCCATCGTTTTGTAAAGGGAGGGGGATACCTTGCGGATAATGGTTTCGAGCATCTGCACAAGCGCCGCTATTATGAAGATAAAGAATATAATCCATAAGAAGGTGATGTGCAGAGGAGTCATTATAAATTTGTAAATGGGATAGGTTACAAGCGTTGCAAGCGTCATAACAATGGTAACGGCGACGCCCATACCGAGAGCCGACTGGGTGTTCTTGGATACGCCGAGGAAGGGGCATATGCCGTAGGTTTTAACCGTTATAAAGTTGCTCGTCAGAACTGCCGATAATACTAATAATACGAAATTCATGCCTGCACCTCCGTAGCGGTAGCGTTATCTTCGCCTTTGCTGTCAAGTAAGTTTTCCCTTGCGATGACGTTCGCCTTAACGCGTCTTGCGCGTTGGAACACGTCTATTATATAAGTGAACAGCGCAATCGAGAGACCGTACACAATGAACGCGCCCGCAGGGCTTGCAAACATCTTAATCTTGAACGTCATAATCTGCAAGCCGAAAAGCGAACCGCTTCCCAAGAACTCGCATATCATACCCATTACGGTAAGGGCGAGGGTGAAGCCTAAGCCGTTAGCCAAGCCGTCCACAGCGCTTTCCAGAACGGTGTGTTTGTTCGCGAACGCTTCCGCTCTGCCGAGGACTATACAGTTAACGACTATCAGTGCGAGGAACGTTCCCAGACTGTCGTACAAATCTGGTACGAATTTTTCAAGCACCATCTGTACCAAGGTAACGAGCGTTGCAATTACGACGATATAGCAGGGAATTCTTACTTCGTTGGGTATTATCTTGCGAAGAGCGGAAATTATCATATTGCTCAGCGTTAATACCACGAGAACGCACAAGCCCATGCCCGCCGCATTCGTTGCGGAGCTTTTAATCATACCGAGGGTGGGGCAGGTGCCGAGAACTAACATAAACGTCGGGTTGGAGAAGATTATGCCGTCTAAGGTAATCTTTTTATACTTATTCATTTAATTGTCCCCCTTTTCAGTATTGATAATTTCGTCATACTTTGAAAGAGCGTATGCAACAGCTTCGAAACATGTTAGATTAGAGTTAGTTGCTCCAGTATTGATAATCCCGTTGTTATCCTTATCATTTAATGAAATATAGCTCTCTATATCAGCTAAGGTTTTACCGTTAAGATTTTTTGCTGTTTCACTCATCAACGTTTTATAATCCGTATCGTTGCCGGGGTAAATAGGGGAAGAACCGTTTTCTACTATTTCGTAACCTGTCGTTGTAGCCTTGCCGTTTATTTTATCTACAGTTAAACTAATCTTGAAAGGACTATATGTCAACCCGCCTGAACTCTGGGTTTTTGTAATAATAGTGTACTCAACCACAGTACCGTTTACTTTCCAAGTCGTATCGGTTAAGTTGATATAAAGGCTATAGTCCTTTTTAATTTCTTCGCCGCTTGCATACGCTTTTACAAACGCTACCGCGCCGTTTACATCGTTGCAGATTGCCGTAAGGGTATACGTTGCTCCCGTACCTATAAATTCCGGATTTTTTCCAGTAGTAAGATTCTCGGTGCCGTAAGTGAATACTTTGTCGTCCGTGTAATCGGAGGGGAACTTATCATAGACACTGTTAGGGATATTGCCAACATATTCTGCCGCGTCGTCGGTGGAGTAGAACAACACTTTGCCTAATCCCTTAACCGAAGTTTTGTCGTCGTTCATGTTGACGGTTATCCAGCAGGTTATATTGCCGCCGTTGCCCCTCGAATAAGCCTGAACAAGGTAATCGTTCTTTTCCTCGATATACCACATTTTTTGGATTGTTGCGCCGCTTACACTTGTGTTCTTGCCGCTTAAATCCTGTTCGACTGCGGTAACCGTTTCGCCGCCGTAAACCGAACCTATCTTGCGGTTAAAGCGCTCGTCGTCGGTAACTTCCAGAAAGCCCCAGCAAATTGCGAGCAACACGCCGCTTATAAGCAGTACGCACGTAAGAACGACGATACACTTGAACGCGGTGCTTTTAAAGAACTGTTTAACGCTCATATTATTTGCCCTCCTTTTGCTTTTTTACTTTTTTATAGCCGAAGGGCTTTCTTACGATATACGTATCGATAAGGGGAACGATGAGGTTCATAAGCATTATAACGAACGATACGACTTCTATCTTCGTGAAGTATCTTAACAGCGCCGTCAGCACGCCGAGTGCGGTATAGTAAACGATTTGTCCGTAAACGCCCTTAGGGGAAGTTACATAGTCGGTTGCCATAAATATCGCCGCAAACATAAGACCGCCCGAAAGCATATAATCCAAGAAGAGCGCGATATCGAACGTCTTGGAACCAATCGCCGCAAGGCAGACGGAGAGGAAGCAGGCTACTACGATAAACAGCAGAGGCTGCCACCATTTGATAACCTTGCGTACAACCAGATAGATATATCCGACTATGAGTGCAAGCTTGCACGTTTCGCCTATACAGCCCGCAACGCCCGTGCCGAGGAACAAATCGAGGAGGGACATCTTGCCCGCTTCCTTTCCTCCGAGCAGATAACCCGAAAGGTGGGTTGCGCCCGTAAATATCTGGCTTCCGGTGTCAACCGCCGTTATGTTGCAAGCGGTGTAAATTGTTATCGAGAAGCTGATGAACATAAATATTCTTCCCGTTGCGGCGGGGTTGACGAGGTTTTTGCCCGTTCCGCCGAACACCATTTTAACTATGGCTATCGAGAAGATTGCACCGATAAGTACTTCGTACCATTTGGTTGCAGGGGGGAGTATGAGGGCGAGAATAAGTCCCGTTACGATAGAGGTGTAATCGAACTGACGCCACCATTTTTTACAAACCTCGCCCGCGTGAGCGCACTTGTCGGAAAAGCCCTTGTTCGCGATAAAGAAATATACGAACTCGGTCGCAACCGCCGCAAGCACCGCTGTCAATTCCAGAACGAACGCATTTACGCCGAAATACACGATGCCCATAACCGCCGCGGGTATAAGCGCGATTATGACGTCGAGCATTATGCCCTTTGTCGTTCGTTTGGATTTGACGTGGGGAGGAGTGGATATTACTACGCTGTTATCCATTGTTTTTCTCCTTTTCGTCTGTTTTCTTTTCGCCCGCAGGTTCAAGAGGAACGGTAGGCGCGCTGTTGCCCTTCTGGTCTACGGGTTTTACCGCGGGCGCGGGCATACCCTTAGTGCGCATATAAGCCTTCGTCTTTCTTATAGCCTGAATTAAAGGGCGCTTTGCGGGGCAGGTGTATTCGCACGCTCCGCACTCTATACAAGCCGCGGTGTTGCCCAGCTTCGCCGCCGTTTCGAAATCGCCTGCCGAGGAATAGAACGCCGTCTGCATAGGCATAAGGTGCATAGGGCAAACATCCGCGCACATTCCGCAGTTAAGGCAGGGGGTGGGTTCTTCCGCCGCCGCTTCCTTTTCGGTCATAAGAAGTATGCCCGACGTGGTTTTGTGCGTGTATACGTCGTAAGTTGCAAGCGCAAGACCCGTCATAGGTCCGCCCTGAATAACCTTCTTGGGAGGCTGAACTTCACCGCCGCAGAATTCTATTATGTCTTTAACGGGAGTGCCGACCTTCACCCAAAGGTTTTTGGGCTGTTTTACAGCTCCGCCCGAAACGGTTAGAATTCTTTCGTAAAGCGGTTTGCCCTTTTCCACGGCTTCGCAAACGGCGAAAGCGGTGGCTACGTTCTGAACGACTACCCCGCTGTCTGCGGGAAGCTTGCCGATGCCGACCTTTCTGCCCGTGGTTACGTAGATAAGGTGTTTTTCACTGCCCATAGGGTATTGCTTTTTAAGTATTACGGGTTGAATCCCGTCGTACTTTTCAAACGCCGCTATGCAGGCGGGCTTGTTCGCTTCGATGCCGATAATAATTTTATCAACGCCCAAAGCCTTGGCGATATACTTTGCACCGCGAGCAATCTCGTCGGTGTTTTCAAGCATAAGCCTGTGGTCGCAGGTGAGGTAGGGTTCGCACTCGGCGCCGTTTAATATCAGCGTGTCTACGGGAGTGCGGGGCGCAACCTTGACCGCGGAGGGGAAGCCCGCGCCGCCCAAACCTACTATGCCGCAGTCCTTGATACGCTGTTTAATTGCCGCTCCGTCTGGTTCGCTCAAGGGGGGAAGATAAGCCTTTTCGCCGCTGTGGTCGGCTGTTATGACGACGTAAGTTTCAGTGCCGCCGTTAGCCCCGACCATAGGTTTGATATCGGTAACCTCGCCCGCAATACCCGAAAAGACGTCGGACGAAATAGCGCCGTCCGCACGGGCGATGAGTTCGCCCTCTTTTACTTTCTGACCTTTTTCAACACAGCAGACTGCGGGTTTGCCGAGCGACTGAGACAGCGAAATATACGCAATCTCGGGGTCGGGCATAACTTCCGCAGCACACCCTTCGGATAGGCTTTTCATACCTTTGGGGTGTATGCCTGCAAAAAAAGGTTTCGCTTTTATTGCTTTCATTTGGTAGTTTATTTTCCTCCTAATCGTTTTTTAAAATCAATCCGCTGTCCGAACGCTTATTTTTCAAGCCGTAACGCGGTACATTTTTTAAGTTTTAATTCAAGCCGTTTGTTCCTGCTTTTTCGCGTTTTGCATAAATTTTTGGAACACGTTAGCCGGCACGCGTTTGAATAAAAGGTTTATCGCAATTCCCACAAGCGCTCCCGAAATCGCACCTATCAGCAAAAGGTAGGGGGCGTAGGAAAACGCGAGCGCCGTTCCCGATACGAGAACGAACACCGCGTTCTGCGTTGCGTTGTGTGCCGCCGCCGAAGCCACGGAAACGGCAATAAGGCTTATTTTCGGGTGAACGGCGTACAGCAGAACGGAAGAAACCGCCATAGCGACGATACCGCCCGTGAAAGAATACATTACCGCCGAAATATTTCCCGCGAAAACTGCTCCCAGCAAGGTGCGGACCGCAACAACGACAAACGCGTCGACGGGGCCGAACATAACCAGCGCGGTGAAAGAAAACGCGTTTGCAAGCCCGAGTTTTGCCCCCGGAATGAAAAGCGGGGGGAACAGGTTTTCAATCAGAAAGGTTATTAAGCTTAAAGCCGTAAGCATTGCAATCACCGCAATTCTACGCGAAAGATTGTTTTTCGCCTTCATAGCTATAATTATATACCATTAATTAGAAATAGTAAATATGTGAAAGTAAATTTTATCCAAAAATTTTTGACCGCCTTAACGGTCTGAATATTGACAAAATGCAAGCGAAAGTCTATAATATAACGCTGAAAGGAGAATTTTATTTATGGAATACGAGTATAAAAGAAAAAACGCTTTCAAGGAAGCGGACGACAAACAGTTAAAAGCTATTTTCGACTATGCGGAAGGATATAAGCAGTTCCTCTATACGTCTAAAACCGAACGCGGCGCAACCGCAACCGCAAAAAAGCTTGCGGAGGCAAAGGGATATAAGCCCTATATGTTCGGCGATAAGGTAAAGGCTGGCGACAAACTCTTCTTTATCAACCGCGAAAAAAATATATTCTTAATCAAGGTCGGCACTAACGATATCGAAAAGCACGGCATAAAGATTATGGCGGCGCACGTTGACAGTCCCCGCCTCGATTTAAAACCCAATCCCTTATTCGAAGAGAGCGGTGTGGCATATCTTAAAACGCACTATTACGGCGGTATTAAAAAATATCAGTGGACGACAATTCCCCTTGCGCTTCACGGCGTTGTTATGCTCCCTAACGGGGTTAAGAAAACAGTTTGCGTAGGCGAGGACGATAACGACCCTATTTTCTACATATCCGACCTTCTTCCCCATCTCGCTCAGGAGCAGAGTACAAAACCCCTCGGCACCGCTATTTCGGGTGAAAATCTCAACGCGATAATTGCAAGTATTCCCGAAAAGGGAGACGAAGAAAAAGCGGTTAAATCCGCCGTTTTAAAACTCCTTCACGATAAGTACGGCATTACCGAAATTGATTTTCAGGCAAGCGAATTAAGCTTCTTACCTGCCGGCAAACCCAAAGACGTGGGCTTTGACCGCGCTCTTATTTCCGCTTACGGACACGATGACAAGGTGTGCGCATATCCCGAAATGACGGCTGTGTTCGAAAGCAATTCCAAGGATACTTTGGTTGCCGTGTTTGCGGATAAGGAAGAAACGGGAAGCGACGGCGTAACTGGTATGCAGTCGAGAGTTATTCTCGATTTGATTGACAGCCTTTCACGCGCTCTCGGCGCAGATTCAATTCTCGTCAGATACAACAGTAAATGCGTTTCCGCAGACGTTACTGCGGCGTTCGATCCCGCATATGCGGACGTTTACGAAAAGAGAAACGCTTCTTTCATCAACTGCGGAGCTTCACTTACGAAGTACCACGGCGCGCGCGGAAAGTCTTCCACAAACGACGCTTCCGCAGAGATGGTGGGATACCTTCGCGATGC
Source organism: uncultured Clostridia bacterium (assembly GCA_964468955.1). Lineage (GTDB taxonomy): Bacteria > Bacillota > Clostridia > Christensenellales > Borkfalkiaceae > Coproplasma. Next base: position 15,081 of record CAYXXB010000010.1, read on the forward strand.
GTTCGATAAAGCTGGCGTAATATGGCAGACGGGCGAGCTTGGCAAAATCGATATAGGCGGAGGCGGCACCGTTGCTAAATTTATTGCTAACCTCGGCATAGATACCTGCGATATGGGCGTTCCCGTGCTTTCTATGCACGCTCCTTACGAGGTGATTTCCAAAGCCGATTTGTACAGTATGCATTTGGCTATGGTTGCTTTCTGCGAAGCTGAATAATTGAAATAAACTTCACCCGACTTAAAGAGTAATTGCTTTAAGTCGGGTGATTGCGCTTTTATCGGCAATAAGGTTGACATATCTTTTGTTAAGATGTACAATAATTGTAATACTTTGTATATTTTTGTCGAAACTAAGGTATACTGTATTACTCAGAGTTTAAACTTAGGATATATAAAATGTCGGAAAATATTCAACTCGAAAGCGAGGCCGTTGCGGAAGAGCAACCCGTTGAAACCGCAGTTAAGCCCGCTAAACAAAAAAAAGAAAAACCGCCGCGCAAGCATAGCGGATTCCGCTATTTCTGCTACCGCTTTGTAAAGCGTACTTTCGATATAATCTCTTCGGGACTGTTTCTGTTGCTGTTCTGCTGGCTGTATCTCATTCTTGCTATAGTCGTAAAATGCAGCGACGGCGGCAAGGTGCTTTACAAGCATAAACGTGTCGGCAAGAAGTGGAAGGAAATTAAATTGCCGAAATTCCGCAGTATGAAAAAAGATGCGGACAAGCTTGAAATTTCCCTCACGCCCGAACAGCAAAAACAGTACGAAACCGAGTATAAAATCGACAACGACCCCAGAATTACCAAGGTCGGCAATTTTCTGAGAAAGACGAGTTTGGACGAACTGCCCAATATATGGTCAATCTTTAAAGGTGATATTTCTGTTGTCGGTCCCCGCCCTCTTATGGAAAAGGAAGTAAAGGATAAGTACGGCGACGACGCAGACAAATTGTTGTCAGTCCGTCCCGGCTTGATAGGCTGGTGGGCGGCAAACGGGCGTAGCAACACGACTTATGAAAGCGGCGAAAGGCAGAAGTTGGAGTTATACTACGTGGACCACTGTTCGCTGTGGCTGGATATAAAAATCATTTTCAAAACGATTATCAGCGTATTCAAGCGCACGGGCGCTAAATAAATTGTAAAATCAAAAGCGGCACGCTTAACCAGCGTGCCGCTTTTAATATTAATTTTTTATCCGCCGAAAATGGCTTTTATTATCAAGCCGAAAACAAAGGTTGCCAAAGCGCCTACGAACGCTAAAAATATTTTAAATAGCACGTCCCGCTGTTTTTGCTTTGCGCTTCGTTTATAAGCCATACCGTTTTCTTTAAGCGAGATAACGTACATCTTTTCGCCCTTTCTGACTGAAGTGATAACGTCCACGTAACCGTCAAGCTTGAGCGCGTTCAGCGCGTCGTCAATGCGTTCGAGGTTGTATTTTCTGCCGGCGGGCAGTATGCTCATAATATCAATGGGGGAAACAAGACAGCCGTCAGTGCCGTCGCACAGCGAATATATTGCCGACATAACGTCGTTTTCGTAGCGGTTCAGCATTATATCACCGCCCACAGCAATACGCATAACCCGCCCAAAAGTCCGCCGAAAAACGAGCTTAACGCTACGAACAGATAAACTTTTTTAGGGGTGGAGGGAGTTACGGTTTCCACAACTTCGGGTATTACTTCAACTTCGGTTTTCGGCTTTTCGACGACGTAGGGACGCAGTGAAGCAAGGCAGAAAGCCGAGCCTCTTGCATAGCGCACGTCGATGTATCCGCCGATATTAAGTTTTTTCAAAGCGGCTTCCAAAACGTCGCGGTTGCGTGAAGTTTCGGGCAGTGCGTCAAGCAGTTCGTCTTCGTAAAAAACCGCATAAACGCCCGTGCCTGCTTCGCTCAATTTAACCGAAAGCGCGCTGCATATTTCTTCCATTCATAATAATAATGGAACAAAACGCTTTTAAATATTCAATTACGGCTTATTTTGCCGCTACCGAAATGCCGAAAATTACAATAACGAGCGCTACGCCCATTATAATATAGCTTGCAATCCGCAATATCATAATCCACTTTAAGTCGTATTTCTTTTTCTGCGCGTTCAGAAAAGTGACGCTCGCAAGCTCGGCAATCATGCTTGCAAACAGCATATACGTACCTATGCCAGAAATCACAAACGCCAGAATAAACGCCAGCACGCCGAATGCGAAACAGCCTATCGAGATATAGAAAAATAGGTAATTTTTTTCCTGCGGGGTTTGCTCTTCCTGCGCTTGCGTTTGTGTATTTTGGTTTTTGTTTCCGTTATTCAAATAATCGCCTTTACTCATCTTCCTGTCTTTCCTCCGTGTGCGCGTCCGGCGCAACTAAAATTGTTTTGAAATCTGTATATACCACAAATCCCGTGGGGGAGCCGTTCGGTCTTTTAACGTATTTTTTCGAGGTATAATCAACGGGAACTTTGTCTTTTTCGCGGGCGGCTGAATAGTAAGCGCACACCTCGGCGGCAAATTTTATTACTTCGTCCGTCGCCTTTCTGCCGTCTGTTAAAATTCCGACGTGGGAGGAGTGGAAGGTTTTAGTATGCAGCCATATATCGCTTTCCGACAAGCTCTTTGTAAGCCGTTCGTTCTGCACGTTATTGCGTCCGCAAATAACGGTAAATCCGTCGAAAATAAAAGTGCGGTAGGGTTTTTCAACCGCCTTGTTTTTCTTACCTTTCTGCTGAGGGGTCAGGTCCTTTATCAGCGAAAGTGAAATCAGTTCTTCGCGTATTCCGTGCAAGTCGGTTTCGTTTTCTGCGGAATTTATGCTCTCTTCGATAGATTGCAAATAGTTCAGCTTGCTTTCCGTTTCGCTTTTTTGTACGGTAAGGTTTTCAAGCGTTCTTTTAAGCTTTGCATAACGTTTGAAATATCTTTGCGCGTTCTGCGAAGGGGAAAGCATAGGGTCCAATTTAATGGTTATTTCGGCGCAGTTTTCGTCGTAATAATTTATTGCTTTCAGCTCCTTGTCGCCCCGTTGGACGGCGTATATGTTTGCGGTAATGAGTTCGCCGGCAAGTTTTACGCCGTCGATTTTATCACATTCCAAAAGCTTGTCGTGTATTTGCCCCAGCCTCTTTTCTGTTTTTTTGATAGCGCTTTCCAAAGCGGAAAAAAGCTTTCTTTTCGCGTCGGTGAATTGCTTCAATCCAACGGCGTAATCGTAGTACGCCGCCTGCGCTTCCAAAACGGTGGGATAGGCTTTTTGTTCGGACATAGTGCTTCGCGTTTTGAAGTCGGCGGGCGCACCGTCTGCAAAGGTTACGCAAGGGGAAATATCTTCTCCGTTCACGTAGTCGTAAACGTTTTGCGCAGTTAAGTTTTCTCCGTAAATACTGACCATTTCGTCCGCGGTCGTGTAGGCTATTCCCGTCACGCGTTCGCTTATAAATTTAGCCGTACCGCCCTCGGTATAACCGTATCTTTCGGCAAAGGCTACGTTCAGTTCGGCAAGATTTGTCGGGTCGGCTTTATCCTGCTTTTCGGGCAGAACGTATTTTGCACCCGTGAGAGTAACCCTTTTCGCACTTTCGAGCGAAGTCGATTTAAGCGCCCCGACAATCACGCCGTCCTTGGTGAGAACGGCGTTCGCGTACTTGCCCATAATTTCCGCATACAGCCTCATTTCACAGCTAGAAAATTCCGAAAAGCAGAGGAAGTCGAAATAGATTATGCGTTCGAACCCGATCTGTCCTACAGCCGTGATTTCCGCGTTCTGCAAATGCTTTCGCAGCAACATACAGAAGTTGGGAGCGTTTTTAGGGTTGGCGTCCGTGCGCTTTTCGTTCGCGCTTATTCTGCAAAATTTCGCGCTGAAATCCAAATCGAGTTTAACCGTGCCGATATGCGTGTATATTAAAAGTGAAAGCCTGTCCTTTTCCGGCTGGTTGATTTTCGAGATTTTACCGCCGACGAACATAGATGAAAGCTCACTGCTTATTTTTCTTAACGTGAATGCGTCCTGCGGCATAAATCCCTCCTTTAAAAAGTTTATTTGCTCTTAAATATATTGTACAGCAAAAAAAATAAAAAGTAAATTGATAACGGTTGCAAAAAACGCTTTTCAAAATTAAAGTATTGTGGTAAAATACTATCCGTATAAATAATCTGAAATTTTATCAGGAGATAATTTTATAATGAACTACACTCAGGCAGCAGCAGAAAAAAGCACGGTAAAGCTCACTATAACCTTTACCGGTGAAGAATGGAAAACGGCTATAGACAAAGCTTATACGAGAACCCGCGGCAAGTATTCCGTACCCGGTTTCAGAAAGGGTAAGGCACCTAAGCCCGTAATCGAAAACTATTACGGCAAGGGCGTATTCTTCGACGAAGCGCTCAACGTGCTTTATTCCGAAAACTATTATAACATTCTCGAAAAGGAGAAGGCGAACTTCACCGCAGTCGGCGACCCCGAACTCTCGGTTGAAGAACTTAACGATACGAAGGTTGTTCTCGTTGCGACCGTTCCCGTTAAACCCGAAGTAAAAATAGGTTCGTACAAGGGTTTAGAAATTAAAAAGTTTGAATATAATGTAACCGACGAGGAAGTAAAGGAAGAGGTTAACAAGATTTTGCTCCGCGAAGCAAAGGACGTTAACGTTACCGACAGAGCCTGCAAGAACGGCGACGTCGTTAACATCGATTTCTCCGGTTCCGTCGACGGCGAAAAATTTGCGGGCGGCACTGCGGAAGGCTACGAACTCGAACTCGGAAGCGGTGCTTTCATACCCGGTTTCGAAGAACAGGTTGTCGGTATGAATATCGGAGAAGAACGCAATATCGTAGTTAAGTTCCCCGAAGATTATCAGGCTGATAACCTCAGGAATAAGGACGCAACCTTTGAAATCAAGCTCAATTCCATAAAGGGCAAGGAACTTCCCGAACTTACCGACGAATACGTTAAAAAGCATGCGGGCAGCGAAACTGTTGCCGATTATAGCGCAAAGGTAAAAGAGCGCCTCGAAAGACAGGCTAAAGATAAGAGCCGCGACGAAACGGAAAACAGCATTTTAGCCGAAATCTGCAAGAGCGCAGAGTGCGATATTCCTCAGGCTATGATAGAGAGCGAAATCGACAGAATGGTTGAAAACTTCTCTTACAGGCTTATGTATCAGGGCTTAAAGCTCGAAGACTATATCAAATATATGGGACAGACGATGGAGCAGTTCCGCTCGCAGTTTGCTCAGCAGGCGTCTTCACGCGTGCTTTCCCAGCTCGTAATCGAAAAAATTATCAAAGACGAAAAAATTACGGCGTCTCAGGAAGAAATCGACGAAAAAATCGCGGCGCAGGCTGCTGACGTCGAGAAGACGGCGGAAGAGTACAAGAAGAATATGGACGCAAGACAGCTTGATTATATCGCTAACGATATAGTAATCACCAAGCTCTTCGACTTCCTTTCCGCTAATAACAAACTCGTCAAGTAATTAAATCGGAAACGTACGGGCGGCTTTACTTTAAATGGTTTTGCCGCCTTAAAATTTATTTTTCCGCCGAGGAAAAATTCGGCAAAGGAGTAAAATTATGGCAAACGAAAAAAACGCGCTCATTCCCTATATCGTAGAGCAGACTGCACGCGGAGAGCGTTCATTTGATATTTATTCCAGACTTTTGGAGGACAGAATCGTATTTTTGAGCGGTGAAATTGACGACGCCGTTGCAAACACCGTAGTGGCTCAGCTTATCTACCTCGAAGCGAAAGACCCTTCCAAAGACATCAACCTTTATATAAACAGCCCCGGCGGCTCGGTTTCCGCAGGCTTTGCGATTTACGACACGATGAATTATATCAAGTGCGACGTTTCCACAATCTGCATAGGTATGGCGGCTTCTATGGGTGCATTCCTTCTTTCTAGCGGCGCAAAGGGTAAGAGATTTGCTCTTCCCAACAGCGAAATTATGATTCATCAGCCTTTGGGCGGCGCTCAGGGTCAGGCGAGCGATATTAAAATTGCGGCAGATCATATCTTAAAGACCAAGCAAAAGCTCAACCGCATACTTGCTGAAAACAGCGGCAGACCTTTGGAACAAATCGAAAGGGATACCGACAGGGATAATTACCTTTCCGCACAGGAAGCTCAGCAATACGGACTTATCGATAAGGTTTTTGTAAAGAGATAAGGATTTCGTAAAAATCTTTTTAAGTGATAAAAATTTTTTTACGATTTTGGGGCGTTGCCCTCTTGCCGCATTATGTTACGGCTCTCATAATATTTGAAAATGCGGCAATTCACCAACCGAGGTGCTTACGCACAAATTGGGTCGCGCTAACGCAAAAGCGCGGTTTTGCTTGCGCTCGTTATTTGTTTTTATAAATGTAGTTTTTATTTGTTTTGTTTTTGGCAATACTCATAGCTATATTGCCAAAATGCGGCTTAAAAGCCTAAGTAAAGGAGTTGTTAATGAAAGAAAACCATAGATTTTGTTCGTTCTGCGGAAAACCCGAGGATTTGGTAAAGAAGCTGATAGCGGGACAAAATTCGGCGTTTATTTGCGACGAGTGCGTTGAAATATGCGGCGATATGCTAAAGGAAACGGTGGGAGGCGAAGCCGAACAGCCCGTGCCTTTGAAAAAGCCTGCGGAAATCAAGGACGAACTCGATAAATACATCGTCGGTCAGGACGAAGCCAAAAAGGTGCTTTCCGTTGCGGTGTATAACCACTATAAAAGAATTAACAATATGGGAAAGAGCGACGACGCCCTTTCCGACGTAGAGATTGAAAAAAGCAACATTTTGCTTTTAGGACCTACGGGTTGCGGCAAAACTTTGCTTGCCCGCACTCTCGCAAAAATACTCAACGTCCCGTTCGCAACAACCGACGCGACGACGCTCACCGAAGCGGGATACGTCGGCGAGGACGTGGAAAATATCTTATTAAAGCTCATACAGAATGCGGACTATAACGTCGAACGCGCACAGCGCGGTATAATTTATATCGACGAAATAGATAAAATCGCCCGCAAGAGCGAAAACGTTTCAATCACCCGCGACGTATCGGGCGAGGGCGTACAGCAGGCGCTTTTGAAAATTATAGAAAGCACGGTTGCCAACGTTCCCCCTCAGGGAGGAAGAAAACACCCTCAGCAGGAGTGTCTGAGAATTGATACGACCAACATTTTATTTATATGCGGCGGTGCTTTCGTAGGGCTTGACAAGATTGTTCAGGCGAGAAAGGACACGGCTTCCTTGGGCTTCGGCGGCGAAGTAAAGTCGGAAGAAACGGACGTGTATAAGTCGTTGGAGGACGTTAAACCGCAGGATTTGACCAAGTTCGGTTTAATCCCCGAATTTGTCGGGCGCGTACCAATAGTTGTTGCTCTGCACCCGTTGGATGAAGACGCGCTTGTGAACATTCTCACCGTTCCCAGAAACGCGATAATAAAGCAGTATCAGAAGCTTATCTCGCTCGACGGGGTGAAACTCACAGTGCGCGAGGATGCGGTGCGTGAAATCGCAAAAACCGCAATCAAGCTTAAAACGGGAGCGAGGGGACTAAGAACCATTATAGAAAGCTTTATGACTTCGGTAATGTACAAAATTCCTTCGGAAGCGAACGTTAAAGAAGTTATCGTTACAGATAAATGTATAACCGATAGAGCGGAGCCGCAGATTATTTACAATAAAAGCGCGTAAATTAAAGCGTAACGCCACTTTCATTCGGCGCAAAGCTGGGGAAGCGGTTTAGCTTCCCCGCTTATTCGTATAAAGGAGAAAGAATGTCAGAAGAAGAAAACAGATATCTGCCTTTAATCGCCCTGCGCGGGCGGGTGGTTCTGCCCGAAACGGAAATGGTTTTCGACGTGGGCAGGGCGGCGACTATGATAGCCGTCAAAACCGCCAATTTAAAAAACTGCGCAGTCATAGCCGTAGCTCAGCGTGACGAGACACAGGAAGAGGTGACAAAGGACGATTTGTACACCGTCGGCACTGCGTTTAAAATAGATAGAATAACAAATCTCCCCGGAAACCGTGTGCGAGTAAGCGGCAAGGGCATATACCGCGTAAAAATTAAGGACATTATCTATCAGGAATCCTGCTTTTTCGCACTTGCCGAGCGTTATCCTTCCGTTTCCAACGACGAGAATTTGGAGGAAGCGTATTTCCGCACGTGCAAATACGCAGTTTCCGACATAGTTTCTTCCACGGGTTCGCGCGTGTTTACGGAAGAGCGTGCGAAAGCCGTTATTTCGATGCAGGGAAAGGAAGAGTTTATTTACGGCACGGCACAGGCAATCCGACTGTCGGCAACTAAATTGCAAACGCTTTTGGAAGCGGACAAGCTTTCGGATAAATTCGACCTTTTGTATACGCACTTAAACGAAGAACTCGAAATCGCACGGCTTGAAAAGAAAATCAATGCGACAGTAAAACGCAATATCGAACAGGGGCAGAAAAATTTCTACCTGCGCGAACAGCTTAAAGCTATTCACACTGAACTCGGCGACGACGAAAACGAGAAAATAGAGCTTGAAGAGCAGATAAAGGCGAAAAATCTGCCCGCAGAAGTGGAAGTAAAGGCGTTAAAAGAGCTTTCGCGTATGTCGCGTATGCAAACTTCTTCGCCCGATTACAACGTTTTACGCGGCTATATCGACTGGATTCTGGACTTGGAGTGGAGCAAGACCACTACGGATACCGAAAAGCTTGCCGACGCGGTTGCGGTTCTCGACGCCGACCATTACGGTCTGGAAAAAATCAAGGAAAGAATAACGGAATACCTTGCGGTATTACAGCTTACGGGCGGCATGAACGCGCCCATTTTGTGCTTTGTAGGTCCTCCCGGAGTAGGTAAAACCTCAATAGCATCCTCAATCGCCCGCGCTTTGGGCAGAAATTTCGTGCGGATGAGCCTTGGCGGCGTTCGCGACGAATCTGAAATTCGCGGACACAGAAAGACATATGTTGGCGCTATGCCGGGGCGGATTATCACGGCTATTAAAAACGCGGGGTCGATAAACCCCGTGTTCCTGCTGGACGAGATAGACAAGCTGTCTTCGGACGCGGTTCACGGCGACCCTTCAAGCGCACTGCTCGAAGTTCTCGACCCTGCTCAGAATTCAACATTCCGCGACAGATATCTGGAAGTTCCGTACGATTTATCAAAAGTGCTTTTCATCACTACGGCAAACGATTTATCGACCATTCCCGCTCCGCTTATGGACAGAATGGAAATTATAGAGCTTTCGGGCTACACCTCGGAAGAGAAGAAGGAGATTGCAAAGCGCTATCTTGTGCTTAAAAAGGTAGCTGCAAACGGACTTGCGGAAGGCGACGTGGAGTTCACTGACGAAGGCTTGAACGCAATAATCGACGGATATACGAGAGAGGCGGGCGTTCGCAGTCTTGAAAGAAAAATAGACGCAATATGTCGTAAAATCGCCGTAGGCAAGGCGAACGGCAAAGACGAAAAAATTATTGTCAAAGCGGAAAATCTCGCCGAACTTCTCGGCACTATGAAGTACGAACGCGGTGACGAAATGCCCAAGGACAATTTGGTGGGCGCTGCGACTGGGCTGGCGTGGACGGCTGTCGGAGGTACAACGTTAACTATCGAAGTTTCCGCAATGCAGGGCAAAGGCGACGTGTTGCTCACTGGCAAGCTTGGCGACGTTATGAAAGAGAGCGCACGTGCGGCAATAAGTTATATCCGTTCCAATGCGGAAGAGTTCGGGCTTGACGAAGAGGTGTTCCAAAGCACGGATATTCACGTACACGTACCCGAGGGCGCAACGCCAAAGGATGGACCGAGCGCAGGCATTACAATGGCTACGGCTATACTTTCCGCATTTACGAAAAAACCCGTTCGCCGCGATATAGCGATGACGGGCGAAATAACTCTGCGGGGCAGGGTGCTTCCCATCGGCGGGTTAAAGGAGAAGTCGCTTGCGGCTTACAGAATAGGCGTTCACGACGTGATTATTCCCCGCGACAACGTAAAAGATTTGGAAGACGTTCCGCAGGTGGTAAAGGAAAGCGTTAATTTCATACCAGTTGAAAACGTTTGCGACGTGTTTAAGAACGCTATTATAGGGATTTAAAGGATAAACCGTAAATGCTGAAAATTACAAACGCTAAATTTATGACGAGCGCGGCTTCCAAAACGCAGTTTATAGAAAGCGAAAAGCCTATTATTGCCGTGTGCGGCAAGTCCAACGTCGGCAAAAGCTCGTTTATAAATATGCTTGCGGGGCAGAAGAAGCTTGCAAAAACTTCGCAGTCACCGGGGCGAACTAGGCTTATCAACTATTTTGATTTCGGTTTATTCATTCTCGCCGATTTACCGGGGTACGGTTTTGCCCGCGTAAGCAAGGAAGAAAAGGCTAAATGGGCGCGTTTGTTGGACGATTTTTTTGCGGATAAGGAAAAAATCGCTCACGTGTTTTCACTTTGCGATATCCGTCACGACCCGACTGCCGACGATCAGACTATGGTAAATTACCTGTATCAAAGGGTTATGCCGTTTACCATAGTTGCGACCAAGGCGGATAAGCTTTCACGCACTCAAATAGATAAATCGCTTACAAACATAGCGGCGGTTTATAAGTGCGGCAAGGGCGACATAATAGCGACGTCGGCACAAACCAAACAAGGGCTGGAAGCGGTTCTTGCGGAATTAGAGAATATTATTTCAGAATAAAAGGCGCATTGTTGTCGGAATATTTTACATAAAGAGAAGCGGTATGAAAATTTTAGTTACGGGCGGTGCCGGATACATAGGCTCGCACACATGTGTGGAATTGCTGAATAAAGGCTATGAAGTTGTAATAGTAGATAATTTCTGCAATTCTTCACCCGAAAGCGTGAAGCGCGTCGAAAAAATTACGGGCAAAAAAGTCGTGGTTTATGAAGCGGACGTTCGCGATAAAAACGCTCTGGAACGCATTTTCAGCGCGAATAAAATCGACTGGGTAATTCACTTTGCGGGTCTTAAAGCGGTCGGAGAAAGCTGCGATATGCCCGTACAGTATTACGACAATAATTTGTACGGAACGCTTGTTTTATTGCAGGTAATGCGCGCGTCCGGTTGTAAAAAAATCGTATTCTCGTCCTCGGCGACGGTATACGGCGACCCCGAAGTTCTGCCGTTGACAGAACAGTGCAAGACTGGCGGCACGACAAATCCTTACGGCACAAGCAAGTATTTTCAGGAAATAATGCTTGAAGACGTATACAAGTCCGACAACGAATGGACCGTCGTGCTTTTAAGATATTTTAATCCCGTAGGCGCGCACGAGAGCGGAATTATAGGCGAAGACCCCAAGGGCATACCCAACAACTTAACGCCGTATATTGCAAAGGTTGCTGTCGGCGAACTCAAAGAAGTAGGGGTGTTCGGCAACGATTATCCTACATCCGACGGCACGGGCGTTCGCGATTATATTCACGTTGTGGATTTGGCTAAGGGTCACGTTGCGGCAATAGATAAAATAGTCAACAGCGGCGTTTATACCTATAATCTCGGAACGGGCGTAGGGTATAGCGTGCTTGACGTTATACACGCGTTTGAAAAGGCATGCGGGCATAAGCTTCCCTACGTTATTAAGCCCAGAAGGGCGGGGGACATCGCCGCTTGTTATGCGGACGCTTCTAAGGCAAAGAAGGAACTTGGCTGGGAGGCAAAGCTCGGCATAGACGAAATGTGTTCGTCCGCGTGGAAGTGGCAGACCCAAAATCCCAAAGGTTATAATTAATGTGTCAAATAATAAAGACCGCCTCGCGTTATACGCGAGGCGGTCTTTTTTTAAGCTATTATCAGAAGCATCAGCCATAGTGAGCCGAGTGCGGTTATAAGCGTCGGTATAGCAACCGTAACGCCGATTTTCAAAAAATCTAGATAATTAAATTTAACGCCGTGCTTGTTCAGAATGTTGCTCCACATAATTCCCGCAAGGGCGCCGATAGGCGTAAACAAAGCGCCGATATTAGAGCCGATTATCGTAGCAAAAACAGCCGAAATACCTGCCGCACCGTCCGTCGATTGTATTATCGAAGAGAACAATACGCTCATCGGTATATTGTTTATCAGATTAGACGCAAGAAATGAAGTCGTTCCGTATTTGAGAACGGGAAGGCTTTCGCCGAATAAATTGCCTATTGTTGCGGTCACGCCTTGTTCGTTTAAAACTACAATCAGAACAAACATTGAAATCACGAAAGGAACTAACTGATAAGGCGCTCGCTTTACGCAACCCAATAAAGCGGAAGGCTTTTGCCGTCTTACAATGGCGATTATGCCCGATATTATAAATAAGCTTCCGACGGCGCAAAGGGATACAAGCCACATTTCGATATGTATATACGAGCCTATTGCAAGCAATACGGTACAAACTGCGAGGTGAACTATTCCCACCCAAAGCGATAGCTTATCCTGTATGACGAACGTTTCGGCTTCGCCTTCGATAGGCGCGGCAAGTTTTTTACGGAACAGAAGATATAGCGCAAGAAAGGCAACCGTTCCGGACAAAACCGTCGGAACAATGCTTATTTTCAAATAGCCTATAAAGTCTATTCCGCAAGCGGTAGCAAGGTAGATATTCGTGGGGTTGCCTATAATCAGCGCCATACTCCAGGTGTTGGCGGCAACAAACTCTGCGGCAAGATAGGGTGTGGGGTTTATTTTTGCGTTCTTTGCAAAATAGCAGATAAACGGCGTGAACGACAGGATTATAACGTCGTTCGAGGTGAATAAGGTCAGTACCGAAACCGTTACGTATAGATATAAAAACAGCTTCGTTTGGCGTGTTTTAGCCTTTTTAAGAACAACGCCAGCAAGGAAGCGGAAGAAACCCAGTTCGTCAAGGAAAATTGACAGAACCGTCATCGAAATGAACAGGACGAGTATTTTTATGGGATTTATAGCCGTGTCGGAAACGAGGGCTTTACCTACCGTGACGATATCCGCCTGACCGCAGGCGAGCAGTATTGCCGCGCCGATAAGCGTTATAATCCAATACGTATCAATCGAAATTTTACCGATTTTTATTTTCGGGAAAAGCAGTATGCTCAGTATCATTGCAATACAGGTTATACCGCATATAATCAAAGATATTATCATTTTAAAACTTCCGTGCAACAGCAATATTATCAAAACGTTTGCAATTTGTCAACCACTATAAAAAACGCAGTGGTAATTTAAAATTCGTCTGCATACAATACATAAAGTGATTCGCGGCAACTTTATGCGGGCAGAGGCACAAATTTTAAAAAAGGAGAATTTATCTTATGGATAAGAACATTCCCAACACAACAGATCCCATTGTTAAAGGTCCTACGGCAGAAGAACTCTGTGGCTCGACAAACATTCTCGATACTGTACATCTCAAAAATCTCGTTGAAGATTTATCAAAGCTTTACGGTACTTCTGTAAGCACGAAGGTTGCCAAAGACTCTAAGGTGGCGGCAGAAAAAAGACTGATTGAGGCTATTCGTGCCAATCTCGACCGCTATACCGGTTAGGTTAGATAATGTATTTAAATTAACAAAAAAAGAGTTTCTGTAAAATACAGAAACTCTTTTTTATATTGCATATTGTATATTTCTTACTTCGTCATGCCTTCCTGAACGGCAACCGCAACTGCAACCGTTGCGCCGACCATAGGGTTGTTGCCCATACCGATTAAGCCCATCATTTCAACGTGAGCGGGAACGGAGGAAGAGCCTGCGAACTGTGCGTCGGAGTGCATTCTGCCCATCGTATCGGTCATGCCGTAGCTGGAAGGACCAGCCGCCATGTTGTCGGGGTGAAGCGTTCTGCCCGTGCCGCCGCCGCTTGCAACGGAGAAGTACT
>CAYXXB010000011.1:0-28038 GCA_964468955.1 uncultured Clostridia bacterium
TTTCGTCCGCGCCCTGACACATAATGCCGTAGCGGGAAGCAACCACGTCGAAAGGACCTACTCTTCTCGGTCTGCCCGTAGCCGCGCCGTATTCGCCGCCGAGTTCTCTCAGCTTTTCGGCTTTCTCCCCGAAATATTCGCAGGTGAAAGGTCCCGCGCCGACACAGCTCGAATAAGCTTTCATAATGCCGATAGAATTATCTAATTTAAGGTTAGGCACTCCCGCACCGATAGGCGCATACGCCGCAATCGTGGAAGACGACGAGGTGTAGGGAACTATGCCGTAGTCTATATCGCGAAGAGCGCCGAGCTGAGCTTCGAACATAATTTTCTTGCCCTCGGCGTTGGCTTTGTTGAGATATATACCCGTATCGCAAACGTAGTCTCTTAAAGGCTTGCCGTACGTTTCGAAATAATCAATCATATCCGCAACCGTAACGGGGTTGAAGCCGTAAGCGCGGATTGTCATATTCTTCCATTCCACGATATCGGGCAAACGCTTATACAGAAGCTGAGGGTTTAAAAGTTCGCCCATACGGAACGCCTTTTTCATATATTTGTCCGCATATATGGGCGCAATACCGCGGCGGGTAGAGCCGTAGGGCTTACCCGTTGTCTTGGTCAGTCTGTCCTCTTCCATAACATCCTGCAAGACGTTGTAGGGCATGGTGATTATCGCCTTATCGCTTATCTTTAAGTTTTCGGGACTGATAGCGATACCCGCTTCACGCAGGCGCTCTATTTCCCCGCAAAGGTGCTTGATATCAATGACCATACCGCAACCGAGTACGTTTACCACTTCTTCGCGCAATATGCCCGAGGGAAGCAGGTTTAAAATAAACTTGCCCTTTTGGTTTATGACGGTGTGACCCGCATTGTTGCCGCCCTGATAACGGCATACCACGTCGTATTCACGCGAAAGCAAATCGACCATTCTACCCTTGCCTTCGTCGCCCCAGTTGATACCACAGATACTTGTAAGCATAGTTATATTTATCCTTTAAAAGTTTAATGCGTTTTCATACTATATTATTATATCATTAACACACTTGAATAGTCAAGCGTAAAGCTTTAAGCGATTTAACCAACAGCGCAAAAAATTATCCCCCGAGTTCCTTTTTAAAAGAACTCGGGGGAAATTATCGAATTGTTTTTTACAAGGGTATTTCCTCATAACCCCTTAAATCAAACTGCACTTTGCCTAAAGTTGCTTCCGCTACTTTAGACGTCTCGCCTACTTGAATAGTATAGCCGCTATCATCGTTCAATCTCACGTAAACAATTTGAAGCGCTACACTTAATTTTTCGAAGTACACACTGGTTTGTGAAGAGTTATATTTAACCGCCGTTCCGCTTGTCGAAACGATGAAATCGCCTATCTTGTATCCCGCACCCTCACTCGCTTCCTGAGCGATTTCAACGCCAGAGTAAATGAAGTCTACCGCAGAAACGCTTTTTTCGGAGCTGATACCGTCATCGTCGGGTGCAGAAGCACCGAGGTCAAGATAGACGAAGTTTGCGCCAGCACCACCGCCGCTGTCGTTCTTGATTATCCAGTACTCATATCTTCCGTCGTCGATTTCTTCTGGCGATATCGTGTATTCGAAATAACAGAGAACATAAGCGGGCAAATCGCATTTAGCAACTTCCTTGGCTGTAATATCTCCGCCGTTAATACTGTAATTGACGATAAACGGGTCTTCCTTTGTCGCGCTCGGTCTGTGACCTTGTACAAGCGTTATACCCTTACCCGTATCTTCGGCAAACAATAATATACGGATAGTGCCTGCAATAGAAGGTTTGAACCAGATACCGTTGTTAGGCAGAGCAACGCCGCTTAAAAATTTATATAACGCTATGGGTTCCGACTTTTTAGCCAAAACCCTTTCCAACTTGTCGTTTGCTCCTACCGTTTCGGTCACGACCTTAATCTTTTCGATTTCCTTAGGGGTAATAAACTGACCTTCGATACCGTTTATTTCGCTGTCGGCTATTGCCCGGGTTTTTGTACCTTCCTCAACCGAAATTTTCTCGCCTTGCTCAACCGAAATTTTCTCGCCACCTTCTATTGCGGATATTAAATAACCCTTTGCTGCGGGGTTATAATAATACCATTGATTTCCTACTTGTAAATCTTTGATTTCTTCCGCAGTATATCCCCAGGCCTTTAACGCATTGTTCGTGAGTTCATTAATATAAAGATTCCCGCTATTATCCACAAAATAGCCGTAATTAGGGTCATCAACATCTTCGCAAATGGTGCAGCCGTTTATTGATGATATATAATAGCCCTTAGCATTACCGGTTTTTTCATCAATGCTTTCGTCATAAATGTATCCGTCGGCGCTAAGCTTAATGCTATCGTTAGTCCACTCGGTTGTTTTACCGTAATAAAACTCGGAGTCGGCAGAATACTTAAAGTGTCCGTTATCATCTATAAACTCATACATATTGCCATCAGTTCCGATATATTTACCGTCTGATTTTAAGTATGTTTTACCATTGCTGATATACAAAACACCATATAGGTAGTTACCGTTATTATATCGGTCATATTTACCGTAATAAGAACCATCGTCGGTCATTGCATAACCGTCTTTGTCAATATTGTTTACAGCGAAATGAAAGCTGCTGTCGTTTACAATATATACCTTTTGGCCGAATTCAAGCGTATAGAAATACGTTCCTTCCAGATAGCCGTAAGTATCTCTATTTTTACCGTAATAAACGCCGTCGTCGGTCATTGCATAACCGCTTGCATCAGCCTTTTTCACTTCGTAAGTAAAGTCTGTATCGGTTGGAACGTAATTGCTATTCGCGTCGTAGAAATATCCGTTAGCATCAACGTAACCCGAATTTCCGTTATACGTGCCGTAATAATCGGTATCGTTGTATTTTACGTAACCGTTCGCGTCGACGTTTAAAGCCTTAACAAGAAAGTTAGTTTCGTCTATTAAATAGTACCCGTTGTAATTCGCCGTAATACCGTCACTGCCCAAATAGCAATAAACCGTTTGACCGTTTAAAGTTATTGCCCCGTAATAGTTCCCGTCCGCGTCCTGAGCATAGCCGTTTACTATCTTAGATATGGGCATATTGAAAGCAGAATCGGATGAAATGTATAAACCGTTTTCGTCTTTTACGTATATGCCGTCGACAATATTTCCGCTGGCGTCGAAGTATACGTTTTCCGCATACATTGCATAACCGTTTGCATCTATTAAAGCTATAGGCTGGTTCCACCCCTCAACGGGTGCAGCGTAATACTGATAACCGTCACCCGTCCTTAAATAGCCGTCTTTAAGTACGCCGTACACATACAGCCCGCTCTTGTTCGGGTTATATCTGTAATAAGCGTTTCCGTCGTCGTCATACGCAACGCCATCATTGGGCCAAGCGGTTCCCACACTGTATACGACATAAGGGAAATCGGGATAACTGCTCGGGTCTACGGCATACACGCCGTTTTCGTCCACGTCGTAGCCGTCGTCACCGATATAGTTCCCGTTTGCGGCATAAAGCTTGCCGTTTTCGTCTACGGCGTTGCCCTTATAGTCGGTCATGGAAAAGCCCAAACCGTAGGTGTTGCCGTTCCAGCTTATCTGCCCGTGCGGAGACCACTGTCCGTTTGAATCAGAACCGGGATAAATCTGAGCGCCGACATTGTTATAAGTCTGCGATATTGCAATGGAATCCAAAGTCTTGCTACTTTCGCCTTCGGCAGGGAAAATGGCATCCTTCAGATTTTGTGGCAATGCCGCCATTTCATTCGCTGTCAACGCTGCTAAATTAGAAGTAGAGTAATCCGCACCGTAAGTGCCTATTCTCTTGTATATCCATTTGGGAATAACTTTATCCGTATGAACGTAGGTATTACCGCTCAACGTCATAGGCTCGCCGAAGTCATACGTTTTGGAGTAGAACTTGGTCTGGTTACCTAACGCATATCCTATATTGTTGGACGCTAAAGTTTCGTTTGCCGTTGCACCTATATAAGTGGAATCGGCACCCACGGTAAACGCCATCTTTTCCATACTTGCAAGCGTAGTTGCTTTACTTCCCGCTTGTGCTGTATTCAGATAATAATCTCCGAGTCTGGGTAGCCGCCAGGAAGCTTCATTATTGTCGTGTATTGCTACAAGACGGTCAACAAGTCCGTTTATATCGATGTTCGCGCCAAAGACGTTACCACTGCCGCCGCTGCCCGTGTGCCCGCCGCCGGTTACGGAAGAGGAAACGTTAGAACCAAGCTCGCCCAAAATACTGTTGAACGTGGAATACCCAGTCTTGTTTATCAAAAGAGCGGCGCTATCCACCGTTTTTGACTCCGACAATGCGCGCACTCCTATCGAATAGCATTTGCCTTCAACGTGTCCTACCGCAAGACCTATTACCTGATTGCTTCCATTCGAATAATTTGTGTTTTCCGTTGCGTTGTTAGCCGCTTCCACAACAGGATTATTCAGTATGAAGTTGGCGACCTCAACCTTATCGCCTGCCGTCATACCGAACATACCGACCGCGTTGGAAAATTCGTAATTATCTTCGTCGACGGGTGGCGATTCAAGCCTATCTAAATTGGTCGATATTTTAAGATTGAATATTTCTTTACCGTTGCCGTTGAATACGCCCTTAAACGGGTGTGCATCGTTGCCGATAGGCGGTAACCAGAAATTATTCGGAATCGTGATATCTTTTCTAAGTTTAAAGCTATATTCGTCGTCATCTAAAATGCCCGTGTTCTGTAGCCAGGCGAGGTTGTATAAATGGTATTGTGTGCTGATTATAAACGGATCACCCTTCGTACCGCTGCCACTTTCAAAATACGCGCCCGCGGAAGAGCCGCCGAAGCCCTGCCACGCGGTCTTTCTGTTGTTTCCAAACCATGCGAAAGCCTGCCCTATTGCAAACAGGGCAATCAAAACCGCGACTATTAAGTTTATGATTTTAATATGCTTGGCTTTCATAAAAAGTCCTTCTGTTAATATTCTACAACCATTGCGTAAACGCCTAATCTGTTGCTGCCGTCAGGTGTGATTGTACAAGTACTGTTTGCTGCAATTGCTATTTCAATTACGCCATATGTATCGGTTTGCGGAATACTTGCCACATTTCCACTTGAAGTACAATTTTCACTAACCGACGCCAAAGTTGCGTTTCCAACAGTGACATTTACTGCTTTTTTTGCCGTACCTTTAGAATCCGTACCACTAAGATAAATAGTAACAGTTACAGCCTTATCGGTTTTATTCTCTAAACTGAACCCTTTACCGACAGAAAAATTAGTGGTAGTTTCATTAAGTTCAGTAATCTCTACAGACTTGCTGATTGCCGTTCTTGCATCGGCAGGCGTAAAGTCCAATACATTATCAACAACAGCTATGGCGGTTCCGCTACTCATTGAAGCTAAACCGATTATAGTAGCCTTTGTCTTTTCGTCACCCGACTGTTGCGCATTTACCGTTACAGCGCAGGTTGCGGTGTAACTGCCGTCTGCAGTGGTGACCGTTATATTAGCAGAACCCGCGCCGACCGCCGTAACTTTACCGTTAGAAACTGTTGCAACGTTCGGATCGCTCGTCTTCCAAGTTACGGTTTTATTCGTCGCGTTAGCCGGCGCAACTGTTGCCGTAAGCGTTTCATCATCACCCTTAGTCAACTCCAAAGTATTTTTGTTGAGCGTTACTCCCGTAACCGCAATAGGTTCGGGGTCAGGCGTATCGGGTTCGGGATTGTCTGGCTTTGTCGTACCTCCTATAGGATCATCGGGATCGTCAGGGTCGTAGGTTTCAAGAATAAAAGACAAATCGCCGTCGAAATCCAATTTGGAGTTCAGATTGCCGCCCTTTTCTACCATCTTGGAAGAAAGATACATAAAGTTATCGGGGACATAGTCCATTATGTAGTAAAACGTACCAGAAGGACCGCTCTCGGCGGGGATGATGTCATCCTTAAACATCACGTAATTCTTCTTTTTATCTGCACTCTCGACGAAAGCGTCCTCGCTTTCTTTCACTTTGGAATACTTTTCACCGTTTTCGTTTGCTTTATAATAACCGACTGCGTTGGAAAGCGCACTGCTGAAATTACCTTCCCCTTCAGTGGTAATATCAAACGCACTGTCTTCGCCGTTGGGACAGGCAACGTATATTCTGTAACTGCTTCCGCTCACAACAAGCTCGTAATAAACCTTTATAAGCACGGCGGTTGCAAAGGTTCCCGTACTGCCGTAAGGGCGCATTTTGTCAAGCTTGGAGGTTAGCAAACAGTCTTTGCCGTTATCCACTTCGTAACGTGTATTGAACCTATCGGTTACATTGCCTCCGTTAACCTCGTCGTCGACTATCAAAAAGCTGTTATCGATATTTTCGCCCTTAGCATCCGTTTCATAGTCGAGATAGTACACCGTAACTTCGAATTTGATTATATCGCCGTTTTCCAAGCCGATGTTCTGATTTTTAGCACCGACCTTTTTGTTCGCCGAAAACCATGCAAGGCAAACGCCGATACACAGCACAAGACTGAGGACAAACGAAACGATTGCAGTTATAAGCTTTTTAGAAGCTTTTAATACTTTCATAATTTGCGTTTACCCCCTTTTCTTCCGATTACGAAATACGATTCGGAAGCAGCGCCGTTTTACGCGCAACCCCCGTTATTAGTATATACGTGTATTATTATAATAGTGTCTAGCGGCTTTGTCAAGAGTAAAAAACATAAAGACAGTTATCAAAACTTAAAAAATTTTTTCGACTTTGATTAATTATGCGAAAAATAATACAATTATTCAGATTTTATAAATATTAACCCTTTCATAAGTTGACAAAGCAGGCTAAATTATAGTAAAATAGCCAATAACAACCGCAAAGCGGAATAATTTCTGCAAGACGGCAGCAGGAGAAATTTTGAAATGAAAATGAACGGTGCCGACGTTTTGATAAACTGCCTTCTGGAACAGGGCGTAGACACGATTTTCGGCTATCCGGGCGGAGCGGTCCTCGATATTTACGACGCGCTTTACCGCAACGGCAAAATTCATCATATCCTTACCGCCCACGAACAGGGGGCGGCGCACGCAGCGGACGGTTATGCCCGCACCACGGGTAAAGTGGGCGTTTGTTTTGCAACGTCGGGGCCAGGCGCGACCAACCTTGTAACGGGCATTGCCACGGCTTATATGGACAGCGTGCCTATGGTTGCGGTTACGGGCAACGTAGGGCTTAGCATGCTCGGCAGAGATTCCTTTCAGGAAGTGGACATAGCGGGCATTACTATCCCAATAACAAAACACAATTTTATCGTCAAGGACGTTTCCGAACTTGCCGACACAATCCGTTCCGCGTTCAGAATCGCTTCATCGGGAAGAAAAGGTCCCGTTCTTATCGACATACTGAAAAACGTTCAGACTGCGGAATTCGACTACGAACCCGCTTCACCCCTGCCGTTAAAGACTTACGACGTGGACGATAACAAAATATCGCGGGCGGCGGAGATTATAAATGCGAGCAAAAAACCGCTTATTATGATTGGCGGAGGCGTTGTTGCGGGGGACGCTTCCCCTCTCGTCAAAGAGCTTGTAAAAACGCTGAACGCGCCCGTAACTTACACACTTATGGGCAAGGGCGCACTGCCCGACGGAGATAAGAACAACCTCGGAATGTTGGGTATGCACGGTACTGCCGCGGCGGCGAAAGCGCTGATTGCAAGCGACTGTATTATTGCACTCGGAACGCGTTTTTCCGACAGGGTTGCTTTAAACAGAGACTTGTTCGCAAACGGCAAAAAGGTCGTACAAATAGATATCGATAATGCCGAATTCAACAAGAACGTAAAAATAGATTTGAGCGTGCTTTGCGACGTTTCAAAAGGTCTGAAAGCACTGTTGCCTAAGCTTGAAAGCAGGGGCGAAAACTGGTTTAATACGGCAATATATGCCGACGAACGGCGTTTTGATGGCAATTGCAGGGCATATGAGATACTTAAAGCGGCGGCACAGCTCGCTCCCGAAAACAGCCCGCTTATAACCGACGTGGGACAGCATCAGATGTGGGCGGCGCAGTGCTATCCTCTTTCCCAACCGAGGCTGTTCTGTACGAGCGGCGGACTCGGCACTATGGGCTACGGAATGGGCGCGGCGATTGGCGCGGCGTTCGGCACGGGAAAGCCCTGCGTGCTTGTTACGGGTGACGGCTGTTTCAATATGAATCTGAACGAACTTTCCACCGCCGTAACCGAAGGTATACCCCTCGTCATTCTTCTAATGAACAACGGCGTTTTGGGTATGGTTCGGCAATGGCAGAAAATATTCTACTCGCGCAGGTTCTCGCAGACGACACTGAACAAACGCACGGACTACGTAAAATTTGCCGAGAGCTTCGGAGCTTATGGCATACTTCTCGATAAGGACGATGACGTAAACGCAAAGCTTAAAGAAGCGTTTGATTACGCTATAAATAATTGCGCTCCCGTCCTTGTAGACTGCCGCATATCAGGCGACGACAACGTTATGCCTATGATAAAGCCCGGGGCTGCGTACGAAACTCAGCTGAATAAAATGGAGGATTGATATGGCGGCTGAAATAAGAAAATACACAATAGGTGCGCTCGTTTCCAACAAGAGCGGCGTACTTACAAGAATATCGGGCTTATTCGCCCGCAGGGGTTACAACATAGAAAGCCTTTCCGTATGCGCAACCGAAGACCCCGAAATATCGCGTATGACCGTTATACTTATCGGTGACGAATATATGCTCTATCAGATGATAAGGCAGATGGACAAGCTTGAAGACGTTAAGAAGATTGGCTGCGCAAACGAACTCGACTGCGTTTACAGGGAACTACTGCTCGTGAAAGTCAACGCGGCGGCGAAAGACAGAAATCAGATTGCAATGATTAACGATATCTATAAAGCCAAGGTTGTCGACCTTTCCATCGACACCATGATTTTGGAGCTTACGGGCGACCCCGACAAATTAGACGCGTTTCTGAAAGTTATCGAGCCGTACGGCATACTCGAAATGCAGAGAACGGGCGTAACCGTACTTGCCCGCGGCAGACATACTTTAAAAGACAGAGACTGCTACGGCGACCATATAAATTAATTCACGCAAATCTTTTGCCAAGGCAAAATCTTTGCCGTGATTTTTACACTGTTGTCGTAAAACGCTTAACGGGCGAAATCAATCCGCCATTGCGTTTTTCGGCATAGATTATTTTTAAAAAGGATTTGAATAATGGCTAATATATTTACAAACGGGGCGGATATGTCCTCACAGCGTTCGCTGTTAAGAGCGCTCGGTTGGTCGGACGAAGAAATGGCAAAACCGATAGTCGGAATCATTTGCGCACAGAGCGAAATAATTCCCGGGCATATGCACCTCGATATGATAGCGAAAGCTGCGGCTGAAGGCGTAATCGCCCACGGCGGCAAACCCGTAATATTGCCCGCAATAGGCGTTTGCGACGGCATAGCCATGGGTCATTCGGGTATGCGCTATTCCCTACCCTCCCGCGAAATCATAGCGGACAGTTGCGAAATTCTACTGCGGGCGCACGGTATTCAGGCGGCTGTATTTATAGGCAACTGCGACAAGATTATCCCCGGCATGCTCATGGCGGCGGCAAGGGTGAATATCCCTTCCGTATTCGTTTCGGGCGGTCCTATGCTTGCGGGAATCGTTAAAAACAAAAAGACTTCCCTTTCCACGATGTTCGAGGAAGTAGGCGCTTTCAACGCGGGAAAAATCGACGGCGAAGAACTTAAAAATTACGAGTGTAACGCTTGCCCCACCTGCGGTTCGTGCAGCGGTATGTTCACGGCAAACAGCTTGAACTGCCTTTGCGAAGCGCTTGGCATGGCACTCCCCGGCAACGGCACAATCCCTATGGTTTACAGTCAAAGGCTTGCGCTATCAAAGAACGCGGGCGCTGCGGTTATGAACCTGCTCGAAAAAAATATACGCCCTTCGGACATAATGACCGGCGAAGCGTTCAAAAACGCGGAAACCGTCGATATGGCTATAGGCGCTTCCACCAACACAGTTTTACACCTGATTGCGATTGCGCGTGAAGTCGGTCTCGGCGCGGACAAGATTTCCGTTGATATACTCAACGAAATCAGTGAGAAAACGCCCAACCTTTGCAGACTTGCTCCCGCAGGTGAACACTATATAGAAGAGCTTAACCGCGCGGGCGGTATATCCGCGGTTATGAAACAGCTCCTCGACGCTCATCTTTTAAACGGCGGCGTTATGACCGTAAGCGGAAAACCTCTTAGCGAAGTCGTGGCGAACGCTTACAACCTCGACGAAGAAATTATACGCCCCGTATCCAACCCCTATTCCGCTCAGGGCGGGCTTGCGATTTTAAAAGGCAACCTCGCCAAAGAGGGTAGCGTAGTTAAGAAATCCGCAGTGGATAAAAAGATGCTCGTGCATAGCGGACCCGCACGCTGCTTTGACAGCGAGGAAGAAGCAATGCAGGCAATTTCGGGCGGTAAGATTAAGGCGGGCGACGTCGTGGTAATCCGTTACGAAGGACCTTTGGGCGGACCGGGTATGCGCGAAATGCTCACTCCCACTTCCGCTATTGTCGGCGCGGGCTTGGGCGATACCGTAGCGCTTATTACCGACGGCAGATTTTCCGGCGCGACGAGAGGTGCCGCGATAGGTCACGTTTGTCCCGAAGCTGCGGCGGGCGGTCTTATCGGCATAGTCGAAGACGGCGATATCATCGATATAAATATACCCGAATGTTCGCTCTCCGTAAGACTTTCCGACGAAGAAATTGTCAAGCGCTACTCTTCATTCACACCGAAAGTAAAACCCGTTACTGGCTATCTTTCAAGATACAGAAACAGCGTGACCTCGGCTTCCGACGGCGCTGTTTTCAAGAAATAAGAATTACAATCTAAATGACAAAATAGAATATATCATATGAAAAGCAACAATTACGAATATACGGCGGAAAGCGACATAAACGCTATCGTTTGCGACTTACACAACGCCAAAATCACCATTATTCCCATACACGAAAATGCGCTTAAAATATCCTGCGAAAACGCGAAAGGACTGCATATATCCCTTAACGAAAGCGTTTTAACGGTAAAAAAAGCAACGCGTTCACGACTTTTATGCAGAAAAAAATCGGAAGTAAACGTTTTTGTTCCCGACCACACAATGCCATCCTTAACCATAGGCGGAAAGGATTTTGCGGTTAAAATCACGAACGGTATTTACGGGCAATTTTCGCTTTCCGCGGACAACTGTTCGGTTGAACTCGACGGCTGTTCCTTCACATCCTGTTCGCTGACGGGCGAAACACTTTCCACCTTCTTAAACGGTGTTACCGTAAAAAATACTCTCGTCGTAAAATGCGACACTGGCGATATGATTTGGGAAAATTCCTTTGCCGCCTGCACGGAATGTCGTGTTAAACGCGGCAACATCGGTCTTTGCGGATTTAACTGCAAGGACAGCATTTTACAAGCGGAAAACGGCAATGTTGCAGCTCGGCTCAACGGCAGCGAAAGCGACTATAATTTAGGGCTGTTGATTAAGGAAGGAACGACGAATAAAGAAAGCGTTCAGCGAGACGGCGCGGCGCGTTCTTTCAAAGCGTATTCGGCAAAAGGCAATATAGCGATAGACTTTATGCACGATGATGAAGCTTTCGCTTACGGAGATAATTAATTATGGCAATGACGGCATCACAGAAAATTCTGGCGGCGCATGCGGGGCTGAAAGAAGTTACGGCAGGGCAATTGATTTCTGCCGAACTCGACTTGATTTTGGCTAACGATATAACGGGTCCCGTTGCCATTAACCAGTTTAAAAAATCGGGAGCAAAAGCTGTTGCCGACAAGAATAAGATTTCGCTGGTTATGGATCATTTTGCCCCCAATAAGGACATTAAAAGCGCTCAGCAGTGCAAAGAGTGCCGCATATTCGCGGATGAACAGGGAATTACAAACTTTTTCGACGTAGGCGCTATGGGCATCGAACACGCGCTTTTACCCGAACAAGGTTTGGTCGGCGCGGGCGATTTGGTTATCGGCGCGGACAGCCATACATGCACTTACGGCGCGCTCGGCGCGTTCTCAACGGGCGTTGGTTCAACGGATATGGCGGCGGGTATGATAAGCGGGAAATGTTGGTTCAAAGTGCCTTCCGCTATCAAGTTCGTTCTTCACGGCAAGCCCTCCCGCTACGTCTGCGGCAAGGATGTCATTTTACATATTATAGGTTTAATAGGCGTTGACGGCGCGCTGTATAAAAGCATGGAATTTACGGGCGACGGCGTTGCAAATCTTTCGATAGACGACAGGTTTACAATCTGCAATATGGCTATCGAAGCGGGCGCAAAGAACGGCATATTCCCCGTTGACGGAATTGCCCTTGATTATATGAAAGGCAGGTTTAAACGGCTTATATGCGCCTACGAAGCCGACGAAGATGCCGTTTACGACGAAGTTTACGAAATAGAATTGTCGACTTTGAAGCCCACGGTGTCCTTCCCCCACCTGCCCGAAAACGCAAAGACGAAAGAAGAATGGGGCGATATCGCGATAGACCAAGTGGTTATAGGCAGCTGCACGAACGGACGCATTTCTGATATGCGCGCTGCGGCTGAAATTTTAAAGGGCAGAAAGGTTGCGAAAAACGTGCGCACCATTATTATCCCCGCCACACAGGAAGTTTACAGGCAGTGCATTAAAGAGGGATTGGCTGAGATCTTTTTAGACGCGGGCGCGATTATTTCCACGCCCACATGCGGACCTTGTCTCGGCGGATATATGGGAATTCTTGCCGAGGGCGAGAGAGCCGTCTCCACGACCAACAGAAACTTTGTCGGCAGAATGGGTCACGTCGGCAGCGAGGTCTACCTTGCATCCCCTTACGTCGCGGCGGCAAGCGCGGTTGCGGGAAACCTGTGTACTCCCGAAGATATTTAAGGATAAATGATTATGGAAATTAAAGGCAAAGTTTTCAAATACGGCAACGACGTCGACACCGACGTCATTATCCCCGCAAGGTACTTGAACGACAGCTCCGAAAAGGCGCTTGCTTCCCACTGTATGGAAGACATAGACCCAAACTTTATAAAGAACGTTAAAGAGGGCGACGTCATTGTTGCGGGCGACAACTTCGGGTGCGGCTCCTCGCGCGAACACGCGCCCCTTGCGATTAAGGCAAGCGGAATAAGCCTTGTTATAGCAAATTCGTTTGCAAGAATTTTTTACCGCAATTCGATAAATATCGGGCTTCCAATTCTGGAATGTCCCGCAGCCGTTACCGCGATAAACAAGGGCGATATAGTGAGCGCCGACCTTTCCAAAGGCGAGATAAAAAACGAAACCACGGGCGAAAAGTTTGCCGCCGAACCCTTTCCTCCGTTTATACAAAAAATTATAGAATGCGGCGGACTTTTAAACAGTTTGGCGGACAAAAAATAACGGTTAACCCCAATATATGTGCCGTTTAACGGACAAAAAACGTCAAAAACGGTGTTTTTTACGCAAAAAGCGCTCAAAACTGCTACACCCCGATATATGTGCCTTTGAAATAAAAAAGCTTAAAAAGAGGCTTGAAATATGAACTACAATATTGCCGTTTTGGACGGCGACGGAATCGGCCCCGAGATTTGTGCTGGGGCCATTAAAGTACTTAACAGAATAGGCGAAAAGTTCGGACACACGTTCAGCTTTTCGCATTTCCTTATTGGCGGGTGCGCAATCGACGAATGTGGAACACCTCTTCCCCAATCGACTATTGACGGTTGTCTGAAAAGCGACAGCGTGCTTCTCGGCGCGGTGGGCGGTTACAAATGGGACAACCTCCCCGTCGATATACGCCCCGAAAAAGGACTGCTGGGCATACGCAAGGCAATGGGCTTATTTTCAAACATACGCCCCGCCAAGCTGTGGAAAAGCCTTGCAAAAGCATCTCCTTTAAAATATGAAGCCGTTAAGGACGGCATTGAAATTATAATCGTGCGCGAGCTTATCGGCGGCATCTACTTCGGCGAGCGCGGCAAAGGAATGAAGGACGGCGTTGAATACGCGTGGGATACGGAAAGCTACTCCGTACCCGAGATAGAGCGCATTACCCGCATAGCCTGCGAACTCGCATTAAAGCGCAGTAAAAAAATTATTTCGGTAGATAAAGCTAACGTTTTGGAAAGCAGCAGACTTTGGCGAAAGACGGTTCACGAATACGCCGCCAAACATTATCCCGACGTGACGGTTGAAGATATGCTGGTTGACAACACGGCAATGCAGATAGTAAAAAATCCCGCCCAGTTCGACGTAGTGGTAACCTCCAATATTTTCGGAGATATCCTCTCTGACGAGGCTGCGCAGGTCACGGGATCTATCGGCATGCTCGCGTCCTCTTCCCTCGGCGACGGCACTCGAGGTCTGTACGAACCCATTCACGGTTCTGCGCCCGATATAGCGGGCAAGGACTTGGCAAACCCCATCGCAACGATTTTAGCGGCGGGGATGATGCTCAGGGACAGCTTCTCTCTCGATGAGGAATACGCCGCTATAGAGAGGGCTATTCAAAGCGTTCTGGACGAAGGCTACCGCACCGCGGACATTATGGAAGAAGGAGCGAAACGCGTTTCGGGAAGCGAAATGACGGAGCTTATTGCAAAAGCGATATGATAGAAGAAAATGTAAAAAAACTGTTTGAAGAAATACCCGAGAAAAACCCGTTCGGCGAAAAGATAACTTTGGTCGCGGCAGTAAAATTACAGAGCGTTGAAGACATTAACCGCGCAATATGTGCGGGTATAACGGATATAGGCGACAATCACGCACAGGAATTCAAGGATAAATACGACGGTATCTGCGGCAATCCCGTACGGCATTTTATAGGACATTTACAAACTAATAAAATAAAGTACCTTTTGGGCAAAGTCGATTTATACCACTCTATCGACAGAATGTCGCTTGCCGAAGATCTTTCCAGCAAAGGCGAAAATAAAGGTGTTACCTCAAACATATTATTGCAGGTAAATATAGGCTGCGAGGAGAGCAAAGGCGGATTTGAGTTAGCGGAAATAGAAAGCGCGTACGAAGCCGTGAGCAAACTCCCCGCACTTAAAATCGTCGGGCTAATGGCTATGCTGCCCAATACTGACGACGAAAAAGAGCTAAAACGGCTTGCCGTAAGTATGCGGAAAGTTTACGATAAACTGCGCGCTGACGATAACAATATTAAACACCTTTCAATGGGTATGAGCGGCGACTGGAAGATATGTATAGAGTGCGGAAGCAATATGATACGCCTCGGCACCGCAATCTTCGGCGCAAGGAATTATAACTTATAATATAAATAAAAAAATCGCCCCGCGAATGTTGTTCGCGGGGCGATTTTATTATTGTTACACCAAACTTGTTTTATTGAGAATTAAGTTACTTATCGCGCCGAGTCCTACGGCAAACATTGCTCCGCCGGCAAAGCACATAATTACGTTTAAAATATTTGCATTTAACGGCGCTATCATAGGTATCATTGTGAACAACAGCATACCTGCGGCAAACGAACCTAAAATCGAAAGCCATAATCGCTGTTTTGCTACAGTACCCAGAAGCAACGCTATCGAAACGAATATTGCGGTCATAAATATTTTCGAGAACATACAAGCCACAATTCCACCAACGCCGAAGCCCGCCGTATCAAACGGAAGATGCGCAATCGCCCCGCCGAGCATTGCCCCGATAAAATATACAATGAACATAATCGTTGCACCCGCGAACGTTACGAGAGACTTGGAAATAACGTAATCGATTTTTTTAGAACGGACGGTAAACAGATTTTTTGCGTAACCGCTTCTGAAATCGTCGGCAACGAATATGCACACGAATACGGCAACGAGGAAGTACAGCATATTGATATTGCACATACTCGTTAAGTCCATACCCATTGCGCCGCCGCTTACCGAGCCTATAGACTGCCATACGTTGGTAAAGCCTTCAATAGCTTCAGCGCCCGTAGTCGGGTCTGCCTCTCCGCCCATCATAGTCGTCATAACCAGAATGAGTATAGGCATTGCGAAACACACGCCCGCCAAAATGTAAACGAGAGGCATTGTGAACATTCTCTTGAAGTCCACTTTCAGCATGCTTTTCAGTCTTTTGGAAAAAACAGTTTTTTCAAATTTTGCTTCCATTTCAGCGAGCCTCCTTCATCAAGTCGATATAATATTCTTCCAAACTGATTTTATCCGTTGCGATTTCGGTTACAAAAACGCCGTTTTCGTAAAGAAATTTGACGACGTCTTCGGCGTTAACCCCGTCATATATGCGGATGAATTCGTTTTCGAGCGTTACCTGCGAATATTTGCTCTCCAACAAAGATTTTGCCTTTCCCATATCTTTCGTCTGAAGCGCAACGTAAGTCGGGCAATTGGCGTTGAGTTCTTCGGCGGTCATTTCCGCTATCATTTTACCGCCGCGAACGATTCCGTAATGCGTGGCAATCTTTTCAAGCTCGCCGAGAATATGCGACGATATTACAACAGTGCAATTATAGTTTTTCGTTATGTCTATAAGCACTTCGCGCATAATGCGCATACCGTCGGCGTCAAGCCCGTTTATGGGTTCGTCCAAAACGAGCAAAGCGGGATTGCCCAAAAGCGCAAAAGCAATGCCGATACGCTGTTTCATACCTAATGAACAGTTTTTGAATTTATTTGAAGCTGAGCCTTCCATACGCACGGTTTTAAGAACCTTGCGTACCTCTTCTTCGGGGTTTGCAATATCCAGATTTGCCGCCTGCAGCATCATATTGTTCCAGACGCTGTAATTGGGGAAACACCCCGGCGCTTCTATAAGCACGCCTATTTTCGCTCTGACGTCTGCGTCCTTATAATCCCTGCCGAACAGTTTGATTTCGCCGCCGCTTGGCACTAAAAGTCCGCAGATAAGTTTTTCTGTTGTGGATTTGCCGCTTCCGTTTTCACCGATAAAGCCGTAAATCGCACCTTGCGGAACGGTCATGTTCAATCCGCTTAAAGCTTGCTTCTGTCCGAAATTCTTCGTTAAATTTCTTATTTCTATCGCGTTCATTTCACACCTCTCAATAAACGTCGCGCTTGTATAAAATCATCGAGCCAAGCACGTTATAGACGACTGCCCACACTACCGAATTCATCAAGCATATAAATACCGTCAAAGCGTTCGCGGAAAGACAAGCGTAAACCGACGAGCCGTACAGGAACATGTTGAGTGCGGGGGTGTTTCCTATAACCGCCGCCGCTCCTATTACGGGAATACCCGTGCCGAGAACAAAACACAGCGCAATGGAAATACCGAACTTTGAACGGAAAATTACGTTGATGAACGTGTACAGACTTGCCCAACCTAAGCTCATTATCATTTTGCCGAGTATGGCACAGATAAGAGAGCCTGCATTGATAGTGAACGGTAAACCCGTAGCCGCTCCCGCAATCATACCGCCTATAAGGTACGTTACGCACATACACGCCATAGAGAACGTGCCGAGAAGCGTTTTGGACATCATATAGTCCTGCTTCTTTGCGTGGGAGGTAAACAACTGCTTGACGTAACCGCTCTTATAATCGTGTCCTATGAATATGGAAATCATTATACCGCCGAAGATGAAAACCATATTCATATTCGCATAGTCGCCCATATCTTTAATTACATACAAAGGACTTTTTGCGGCTATGATTTGCCAAGCATTTGTGAACATACCCGCAGTTTCACCTTCGCCGCCCATTGCGCCCATTGAAACAAGTGCGGGAATAAGCGCGGCGATTACAAGGAATATGTATAAAAGCGGGGTATGGAACAATCTGTAAAAGTCCACGCCGAGCATACCCTTTAAACGTTTGAAAAAGTTCGGTGATTCGAACTGTAATTCGCGTGCCGTCTGCATTTTATTCCGCCTCCTTTTTACTCATAAGCTCGATATAGTATTCTTCAAGCCCAACCTTGTTTTTACGCACTTCCGATACGCAGTGTCCGTTTTCCAGCAAGCATTTAACGATTGCTTCCGCATCGTCCACGTCGTAAACTCGGAGATATTCGCCCTCCTGCTTTACGTTGTAGAACATATCGCGAAGAACAGCCTTTGCCCCCGCCATATCCTTGACTTTAAGCGAAACAAACACACGCGAACGGGCATCCATTTCCTGTGCGGAAAGCTCCTGTATCATTCTGCCCTGACGGATTATGCCGTAGTGGGTGGCAATCTTTTCAAGCTCGCCCAAGATATGCGAAGATATAAGCACGGTGCAGTTATAGTTTTGAGTTATATCCACGAGAATTTCTCTCATAATCCGCATACCGTCCGTATCGAGTCCGTTGATAGGTTCGTCCAAAATAAGAAGTGCGGGGTTACCCAAAAGCGCCATAGCAATGCCTATGCGCTGTTTCATACCTAGCGAACAGCTTTTGAATTTTATGCGGGCATTATCTTCCATTCTTACGATTTTAAGCACGCGGTTTATTTCTTCTTCGCGGTTAGGCAATCCTAAATTTAACGCCTGCATCATAAGGTTTGCCCAAACGCTGGAATTGGGGAAACATCCCGCGCTTTCGATTAAAGCTCCGACGCGCACCCTTACTCCCGCGTCCGAGTAGTCTTTATCGAACAGCTTTATCTCTCCGCCGTCGGGAACGAGGTGTCCGCAGATAAGTTTTTCGGTTGTGGATTTTCCGCTTCCGTTTTCTCCTATAAAGCCGTATATTGCGCCCACGGGAACGGTCATATTCAGATTATCCACCGCATACATCCCGCGGAAGCTTTTGGATAGATTTCTTATTTCAATCGCGTTCATTTCCTTCTTCGCTCCTTTTAGTTCCGTTAATTGATTTTTGTAAGTTAGCTTCATAATTAATTTGAGTTATCGCCCGTTTACCGTTAGATATCATATATATGCCGATGAACACCGTAACCAGACAGACGACAGCCCCTGTTATCGCGTTCATAGTTGCCCAGTTTTCGTCGGGCGAAAACGAATGGAACATTGCAGTTTGCAATGCGAGAACAGAAACGAACATATCCGCAAGATTAATACTCCGCACCGTCCGCACCGTCAAATCCGTCGACTTTCTCGCTTTTAACAAATTCCTTATCGTCATTATTACTTTATAAGTGGTATACGTGGCGGAAACGTATATCATCAGCCCTGCGTGGGAAAACGTTGCCTTTTCCGCAACCATCAAAAGTATTGCAATAGACAACGGAAACGTGAACAAACTGATAACTATTCCGCAGTTTTTATAAATTTTCGCACGGCTGATTTTCTCTTTATGCTCGATTGCTTTTTCCCCGCGTTTGCGCTTTCCTTTATGATAAAAAACAACTATTGCACGCATTGCTACAAGCATAATGTAGTAACAGGCAAGCGCACCGTACCAGACGGAAAGCAAAGCAATTCCCAGTATCGCGTAAAAAGCGGCGTACCCTGTGGTAACGATTAACGAAACGACGGTAAACACAACTGTTCGGAAGTCGTAATCCAAGAACCTACTACCGAATTTACTTTGATTAAGTTTTGTTCTGATTTTTTCCGTTAACTTCATACAGTCTGATAATTGCTCCGCCATCTGCTTGCAATAATATTATAATTGGATTATAGCGTATACACCACAACACAAAAACCGAATTGTGTTGGTTTCTGAATTATTCTTCCGTGACCTCTACTACGTACTTGTCGTCAAGATCTTTTGCTTTTAAAAATGCGTTAAACTCGCGGGAAAGCTCTTCCGCCGAATAGTTATGAGCGGGAACGGAAGGTACGCCTTGCTTTGCCTGTTCAATCTGTTTGCGCACCCTTTCGTTACTTTCCTTTGCGCCTTTTTTGATGTTCTCGATAACCAGCTTTACTTTTGCCTTAAAGCCTTTGGTGTGCAAGAATTCCGTAAATTCGGGATTTGCTTCCGCCGACTTACGCTTGACTTCTTCAAAAGACGCTTTGTCTGCTTCCCTCTGCTTGCGTGCGCCTTCCGCCATGTTTTCAAACGCGAGCTTGAATTTTGCAACTATGCCTTTGGTATGGCAAAATTCTTCAAACTGTTTGCTGATTTCCTCGTAGTGGTGGTCGTTGTACTGTTCGTTCATTGTTTTTGTTCTCCTTATTTGAATTATTTTTCTATTTTTTTCGGCGTGAGCGAGCAATATTTTCCATTGCTTCTCACCCGTAGCCGATAAAAATTCCTGAAAGTCTTTTTCCGTTATAACAACGGATTCGTTTTGTTCGTTTGTTTTTTCGTTTTGTTTCATAGCTACCTCGAAAGGCTTTCGCCTGTTTACGCTTATAGTTTAACCCTTGTTTTTCAAAAGCACCACAACATAAAAACTGATAAATGTTGGTTTCTGAAAAGTTTTTTAATTCGCAAACGACTTTATTTCTTCTACAATTGCGTTCATAAGTAAGTCGGCTTTCTTACGCTCGCTCTCGCCGCAAACGAACATACTCGATACAGTAGTTTCGCCCTTGAGCGACGATACTGCGATTTGAAAGCAAGGCGCTTTATTCAGTCCGCTGTAACCGACAGCGTTTATTACGGTTGTTCCGTCGAATTTGAGCTTACTTTCTTCGAGCTTGCCCAAGTTGGTATAATCGGTGTATGCGCTCGTGTTCATCCCGCCGTAAAGTTTCAAGAACTTTTCAAGCGGCGATTTTTCGTATTTGGACACAAGCAGCATCGGGCCTGCAATATCGTTTTTGCTTTTCTTTTGTTTATTCATAGCGCGGTTGACTACGGTTAAACTTTCCGCAAATGTTTTACTTTGGGATAGTTTGACGTTTAGATTATAAGTTCCACCCAAATTTGCTATTCCCGTTTCGCCACTCGCATACTTGCGCAAATTAACCATGCAGGGAATATTTATTTTCTTCTTGGAATACAGTTTACCGATTGCTCTGCCGTAGGCGGTAAGAAATACGTCGTTAAGCGTAGCACCTTGTTTTTTGGCGGCGGCGTGTACTTTTGTCATGATATCGGACGGGATACGGCGTTCCGCAATATGTATTTGCTCGTTCTCGCCTTTATTATAGACCTGCGTATTCTTATATCCACCGATCATAGAAAACAGCATTTTCATTGTATCGCCCGCAGATACTTTCAAATTACCTGTAAGCTGTGAAAACTCTCTGTTCATAAGCGCGGAATAATCGCCGCCCACATTACCGTTATAGAAATCGCACAGCAAATATATAAGCTGTTTGAACCCTATTCCGTCGCAAATCAAGTGGCTGACGGTAATGATAAGAAAGTTCTTCGATAAAGTGAATTTTATCAATCTTTCATTCGAGTTGAGCGATTCCGTTAAAAGATTTGTTCTGTTTGCCGTGTCATCAATAACAAGCAAATCTTTTCCCGTAAGCGCCTCGTTTTCCACGAAAACATTTCTTACGCTGTCGTAGCGGCACTTTAACAAAGGGAATACTTTGATTAAGTTGTCGAGTGCGGCGGTAAGTTTAGCCGTATTCAACGTATCTTCAAGCTCGATAAGCTCGTGAATAAACGGCTCGTGATATTTCGTGTTGATATACTGCATTAAATCGAGTGGTTGAACTTTGTACTCTTTCATAATGTACCTCCTGTTTACAAGTCTATAATAATTAAACTTTTATTCAAACACCACAACATAAAAACCGATATTTGTTGGTTTCTGGTTGATTTATTAGAAATATTGATATATAATACAAGCATGAACAGGTCGGAATCGAAATTTCAAAATACGGCGAATAAAATGGGCAGCGCGCTTATAACTTTGTTGGAAAGCAAAGAATTTCCCGATATAACCATTATGGATATTTGCAAGGAAGCGGGCGTAAACCGTTCGACTTTCTACGCACACTACGAAAACACGTACGATTTATTAAGAGAAACTTATCAAGGATTGATAGGAAACTTCTTGACCGAATGTACTTTTGACAATCCCGTAGATTTGTCGGATATGCGTAAACTGAATAAGGACGATTTGAATTTTATTACGCCGAAATATCTGTTACCGTACTTGAAATATATCAAGGCGCATAAACGGCTTTTCAAAATTTATGCCGAAAATGCAGGCGCTTTCGAAACTAACGAAACGGACAATTATATGATTGAAAATTTCTTCGTGCCCATCTATGCAAAGCACGGCGTAACGGACAAAAAACTCGTTTACTATATGCAAAAGTATTTTTTAAAAGGAATAGACGCGATTATCAACGAGTGGGTGCGCAACGACTGTGAGGACGACGTTTTATTTATCTGCGAGATAATAACTTACTGCGTAAGACCTATGAGTTATAAATAATACAAAAGAGAAAGCGCCCCGCGAACACAGTTCGCGGGGCGCGCTTTTTACCTTATTGTGATTAGCTCATCACTCGGTTAGGGTTGTTTACCTATATAAGCAAGGATACCGCCGTCAACGTAGAGAACGTGACCGTTTACGAAGTTGGAAGCGTCGGAAGCGAGGAACACTGCGGGACCCATCAAGTCTTCCGTTTCGCCCCAGCGCTCTGCGGGGGTCTTAGCTATAATGAAGCTGTCGAAAGGATGACGAGAACCGTCGGGCTGGCGCTCTCTCAAAGGCGCGGTCTGCGGAGTTGCGATATATCCCGGTCCGATGCCGTTGCACTGAATGTTGTACTTGCCGTATTCGGAGCAGATGTTGCGGGTGAGCATTTTCAAACCGCCCTTAGCAGCCGCATACGCGGAAACGGTTTCTCTGCCGAGTTCACTCATCATAGAGCAGATATTGATAATCTTGCCGTGACCCTTCTTAATCATGGAAGGAATTACCGCCTTGGAAACGATGAAAGGCGCGTTGAGGTCAACGTCTATAACCTTTCTGAATTCCGCAGCGCTCATTTCGGTCATAGGTATACGTCTGATAATGCCCGCGTTGTTAACGAGAATATCGATAACGCCTACTTCCTTTTCCACTTTTGCAACGAGTGCGTTTACAGCGTCTTCGTCGGTAACGTCGCAAACGTAGCCGTGCGCTTTGATGCCTGCGTCGGCATATGCTTTAACGCCCTTGTCGACTAATTCCTGATTGATGTCGTTGAATACGATTGTTGCGCCCGACTGAGCATATGCGGAAGCGATAGCAAAGCCTATGCCGTAGGAAGCGCCAGTTACCCAAGCGATTTTGCCTTTCAATGAAAAGTTCTGTTCAAATCCCATTTAAGTTCTCCTTAAAGATTATTTTGTTATGAATTAATTATACCATATATTGCCAATTATGTAAAGCCCGACCCCGAAATTTTGTGCAAACTTTTACAAAACTTTATTTATTCGGCGAATATCGTTTGCGTAAACCTTCCGTTTTGCGGTACTATATTTATAGAATTAAGGAGCGAGTATGTCTGAAAACACACCTAAAAGCCGCCGTATTTTGATTACTATAGCAAAGATTATAGCGAGCGTTATAATTATTATTGCCATTTTGCTTATCGGTATAAGGATAGGCGAAAAAATTGCGTTTGCAGGTTTTTACGGCAACGCACAAAGCGAACTACCCATACCCGGAGTAAACGACGGTTTTGTCGGTCAGGGGCTTGATTATATCGAGGAAGACGGCTTATTTCTAACCTGCGGATATTCGGCGAAAAAGGGCAAGTCCTCTTCCGTGTACGTTATGAAAGGGGATAAAACTTCCGTAAAATGCGAACTTAAAAAGACGGACGGAAGCAACTACACGGGACATACGGGCGGAATTGCTCATTATAAAGATTACTGCTACATAACGGGCGCGGACGGTTGCGACGTGTTCAGGCTTTCCGATATACTTGCGGGTGGTGAAGCAAAAAAGATAGGAGAAATTAAATCCCCCGCAGGACACGACCCCGCATACGTAACCGTTCACGGCGGAAAGCTTTACGAGGGTTCGTTCTACCGCGCAGGCAATTACGAAACGCCCGAAAACGAGAGAATAACCACCCCTTGCGGCGACGAAAACAAAGCGGTTATATACGTTTACGACTTAGACGAAAACGCCGAGTTCGGCGTAAATCAGACGCCCGTTGCGGCGTATTCAACCGTCGGACTTGTACAGGGTATGTGCTTTACGGAAACTCAGATAGTTCTTTCCACTTCCTACGGTTTAGCGGCTTCCCACCTTTTATATTACGGTATAAGCAAAATCTCCCGGCCCGCAAAAACGGCTATAGGCAGCTACACGATTGATATGTATTACCTTGACAGCTCCTGTTTAGAAAAAAGCGTTACCGCACCGCCTATGAGCGAGGAAATCGTTTACAAGGACGGCAGGCTGTTCATTATGACCGAAAGCGCAAGCGACAAATACATTTTCGGTAAATTTATGAGCGGCAGATATATGTACAGCTATGAGTAAGTTCACGCAAATCTTTTGCTAACGCAAAATCTTTGCCGTGAATTATTACGGTCGTAAAATTGCTTAACGCGCGAAATCAATCCGCGCTTGCAATTTTTCGTCATAAGTATTTTTTATATAATTTAATAATGTTAAAAATTGCCGTAGAAAAATCTTAACGCGAAAGCCGTTTCGCTGATTTTTCTACGGCATCTATTTATTTGCTTAATCTCTTTTTGCAATAGCTTATTTTGCCGCAGTGCGGGCATTTGAGCTGTCGCGTTGTAATAAAGTGCGGACCTAACACGTAAGCCGCTATGGTAGGCACGAAAAGCTTTCCGCATTTAGGACACTGATAATACCCCGCGTCCCTGTCAAGCACGCAACACACTCCTATTCCCGCAATCATAACTACAAAGCCCGTAATTATTAAAATCACGCGCAGATAAGTCGGCATTTCCACCAAGCCCGTAAGTGCGCAGAGCAAAATACCCGAGGTAACTGAAATCAAAGCGACAATGACTTCGATTATAATTTTCTTTTTATTTTCTTTCTTCTCTTTTAAAGCGGTAAGAAGATTTTCCTCTGCTTTGGCTTTATAATCACTTCCGTTAATTCTGCAGCCGCTTAAAAGCTCGTTTACTGTGATGCCGAGAAGCTCGCACAGCGGCATCATCAGCGATACTTCTGGCAAGCCTTTTCCGCATTCCCATTTGGAAATTGTTTTAGGGCTTACGCACAGCTTTTCGGCAAGCTGTTCCTGCGTCAACCCCTTTTCCTTTCGGCAATCCTTAATAAACTGACCTGTAATTATTTGGTTCATAAATACCTCCTCCACGGTTCATCTACTTTAATTTTAGTACCGTATGGGCGTAAATTACACCCACGCTCCGTAGAGTTTTACGTTTTGCAACAAAAAAGTCCGTACTTTTGTACGGACTTTGTCGTTTTAATTGCCGCAATAAAATGGCTATTATTAATCTTCTTTGCCTATTTTAAGCAAATCGGAGGTATATTCGGTGAGCATCTGTTTAAGCTCGGGAATTATGATTTTATTTCCGTCCTCGACTTCGTTGTTAAAGGTGAACTTAAAGTCGCCGCCGCCGATTCTGCCTGCATACTTCATAACCTTTTCCCGAGCTTGGTCGGGCGTGTCAATGGCATATTCGTACATATCCTCCGCGGTGTCGAAGTTGCTGTAAGTGTTGCCGCCTTTTTTTGTGGTGTATTCGGCGGGTACTTTTTCATCCCTTGACGAAGCGAGGTAGCAGTCGATTCCCGACTTGTCAGTCGTGTCGTTCTGCGTTACCAAAATAAACTTCGAGCCGTCGAATTTGTTGCCATACGCCTTAATAAAGCCGCCGTCCTCACCCGAGAAGGTCCCCTTTTTGCTTGAGGTGGAGCCGATGTCCGAACCCTGCCCCGCCATCATCATCGGTCTCGTAGCGGCAGCGGAGCGGAAGTAGTTGTTTTCAACGAACGCGTTCGCACCCATAGTCGCTCCCACACCGTATTCTGCGTTGCCGTCGAAATAGTTGTTGAAGATATGCACCGTTCCCATTCTTATGCGGGGATGGCGGGAGTCGGAATGGTCGTACCAATTGTGGTGATAAGTTGCGCGCGCCTCTTTCTCAATAACGTCTTTCATTCCTTGCAGGTTGCATTTGCCGTTATCCCAGAAGTGGTTGTAGGAGTGGGTTATATAGGACGAGTATTTGGTGTCTAGCGCACCGTCGCCCTTTACCTGATCGGCGTCCTTACCAGGGCCTCCGTAGAACATATCGCAATTATGCACCCAGATATGGTCGTTTTCGTGTGCAATTGAAATGTTGTCGCCTTCTTTACTCGAACAGTTCATAAATCCGAGGTTGCGCACTTCAGCCATAGAAGTTCTTTTAATGCTGAAGCCAAAGCCGTTAATCGTTGCGTCGTTGCCGACGCCTTCAAGAGTAAAACTTCCGCCCTTGGCTTTGTCTGCTCCGTTACCTATAACCAAATCGCCTTCGCCGTTTTCGGTTTTAGAAGGGGTGTTAATGTTGCCTATAAACCTCATACAGAGGGGGGATTTATCGTATCCCTTTCTGTAGTATTCGAAAATTTGCTGTATGCCGACGCAAGTCTGTGTTCTGCCGTCTTCTTTTGCTACGATATCAAAGGTTATGCTGTCCTTATTTTCATTGGTCACATACAACACGCGCGTACCATCTTTTAAAGTGCCGTCCTCGTTGTACGCACCAGGCATTACGCGGCTTCCGTCCGTGCCGATAAATGCATAACCCTCTCTCTCGTGCGCAGATACAACGACGTTTTTAATTGCCGACTTTTCTTCCTGCTCGTTACCGGAGGAGTCGCGGGGAACGACTCTGAGCGAGTATTTTCCCGCCTTCAAACCTACCGCGTCTGCGCGGAAATAGGTTTTGTATTGTCTTATAAGAGGCGCGTCGAGCTTAGTCCATTCGCCGCTTTCCCCCTTGTAATAGACGTTGTACCAGCTTGCGCCGTCCAACGCCGTCCACTTGACGTAAGCCGCCTCTAAATCGCCGAGTCCTTCGGTGATTTGCACCGCACCTTCCACTGCGGGAGGATCCGGATCAGGTTTAGGCTCGGGCTGAGGCTCGTGTTCGGGTTTAGGCTCGGGGTTGGGTTTGCTTTCGTCGTTCTCCCCGGGGGTAACTATAGGCTGGTCACCCTGTTCGGGTTTGTCGTCCTCCCCGGGGGTAACTATAGGCTGGTCACCCTGTTCGGGTTTGTCATCCTCCCCGGGGGTAATTATGGGTTGGTCGCCTTGTTCGGGCTTGTCGTCCTCCCCGGGAATAACTATGGGCTGGTCACCTTGTTCGGGCTTGTCGTCCTCCCCGGGAATAATTATGGGCTGGTCACCCGTTTCGGAGGTGTCGCTGCTATTAGTACCGCCAGACGTGGTGCCTTTGTTGCAAGCCACCGAGCCAAGTGATAATGAAAACGCCATTGAAATCGCTATAACCGCGAGTATCGATTTTTTAATTTTCTTCATTTTGCCCCCCCCCTTGAACGAATCTTTCATTTTCTGACTATTTCGTTCATTATTATTATATCACCTTAAAACCCGTACGGCAACTGTAGTTTCAAAATAATTGATAAAGTTAGCGGTCTTAAAAAGTCAAAAAATTTGTTTGCACGAAGTCTTTTATACTTGCTATTAAATTTTGCGACAAAAAAGTCCGTACTTTTGTACGGACTTTATCGTTTAAATTTAATTACTCACCTTTGAAGGGAAGCAGCGAAGCAACGCGCGCACGCTTGATTGCCGTGGAAAGCTCTCTCTGGTGCTTTGCGCAAGTACCGCTCATTCTTCTGGGAAGTATTTTACCGGATTCGGTTATGAACTTCTTAAGACGGTTAACGTCCTTGTAGTCGATAACTTCCACCTTTTCCTGACAGAAAACGCAAACCTTTCTGCGGGGAGCTTTTTTATAGCTCTTTTTTACGGTTGTTTTATCTTCCATTTTTATTTCTCCTTAAATTATGCCCTTATATCAGAAGGGGATATCGCCGTCGTCGTCGAACGACTGTAGCATAGGCTTTTTCTTGTTGCCGCCTGAAGGCATTGCGGGTGCAACGTCGCTTTCGTAACCGCCGTCGGAATTGCTTCCTCTGGGTGATAAGAACTCGACGTCCTGCGCGATAATATCCACGCCCGTACGCTTAACGCCCTGACTGTCCTCGTAATTTCTGAGTTCGATAG
>CAYXXB010000012.1:0-27841 GCA_964468955.1 uncultured Clostridia bacterium
GTTGCGTTGCCGTCGCCGTACATAACGATTTTGTCCGTTCTGGATAAAGGTTCTGCGGCGTTCTTAACAACCTCGGGCAATGCCGCAAGGTACATTTCGAGTACGGAAGCTTCGCCCATCTTCTTCTGAGCTTCCGCCTTCTTCTCGATAGCTTCTGCCTCTGCAAGACCTTTTGCACGGATACCTTCGGCTTCCTGTTCCATTGCATATCTCAAAGCTTCCGCCTGCACCTTCTGCGTTTCTGCTTCCTGCTCCTTTTCAAACCTTACGGCCTCAGCCTGGGCTTTCTGCGCCTCAGCCTTTTTCAACGCTTCGTACGCCATAGCTTCCGATTCTCTTTGGCGTCTTGCAAGGTCTGCTTCTGCTTCCTTTGCTATCTTGTAGTTCAAAGCGTCAGCCTGCTTTCTGATTTCAGCGTCGAGCTGGCGTTCTTTTATAGCGATTTCCTTTTCTGCAAGCTCGGCTTCTTTTTCTCTTCTTGCAATATCTGCGTCAGCCTTGGTAATTTCAATGGTCTTACGCTGGCTTTCCTGCTGAATAGCGTACGCTGCGTCTGCTTCCGCCCTCTTGGTGTCCGCCTTAACTTTCATATCCGCTTCCTGAACGGCAAGTTCTGCATTCTGTTCAGCAATCTTCTTTTCGGACTCTACCTTGACCGCGTTAGCTTCCTGCGCGGCGTTGGAAGTAGCAATTGCAATATCGCGCTGAGCGTTCGCCTTTGCAATCTGAGCGTTTTTGCGGATTTGTTCGACGTTATCGATACCCATATTCTCGATAGTGCCTGCATTATCCTTGAAGTTCTGAATATTGAAGTTAACAACCTCGATACCCAACTTTTCCATATCGGGAACAACGTTCTCGGTTATCTTTTTTGCAACGCCCTGTCTGTCCTGAACCATTTCTTTAAGTCCGACCGAACCGACAATTTCACGCATATTGCCTTCCAAAACCTGCGTTACAAGGCTTATCAGTTCTTCCTGTCTCATACCCAGAAGAGCTTCCGCCGCCTTTTTCAATAATTCGGGATCGGAAGAAACTTTGATGTTCGCAACGCCGTCTACGTTAACATTTATAAATTCGTTCGTGGGAACA
The DNA here is from genome assembly GCA_964468955.1 of uncultured Clostridia bacterium. GTDB lineage: Bacteria > Bacillota > Clostridia > Christensenellales > Borkfalkiaceae > Coproplasma. The sequence goes on from CAYXXB010000012.1 coordinate 1,093, forward strand.
GCTTCGCTCGTCTTAACGTCTACCTGCATTACTCGGAGTGAAATTTTATCCACTCTCTCGAAGAACGGAATTCTGAAACCCGCTCTGCCGATTAATATTTTGCGGCGGAACGGACCGGAAATTATGTACGCCGTATCGGGAGGGGCTTTCATATAGCCCAATGCGAAATACAGCATAAGAAGCAATACCAAAATAATTGCGGCAATTGTTAAACCTACGCCTACTGATGTCATAGTATAAATCCTCCAAAATTTTATTTGCACTGTTCGGGTACGATAGCGCGCAACGGCTATGCGACAAAAAAGACTTTTACCGGTGTCCTCGGTAAAAGTCTTGATAAAACCTGCTAAGCTTTCACGGCGCCGAGTAAAAACTTACTGTATTGACGATGCCGTAACGCCGTTAAACGACGTATCTACTCCCTTTTTACAGTGCTATTATATCATACGCTTTAAACGTTGTCAATACCCATTTCGACGAATTTTTACGAATTTTTTATATTTTCAACAATGTACTTTGCATACGCTTCCGCTACGTTTACACCGCAAACCCTCTCCGCCGCCGCAAAGAACGCATTTGAATTGACCTCGCAAATATATCTGACGCCGTTTTTATCCGTAAGAACGTCTATCCCGCAATAATCGAGATTGAGAACGGATGCAACCTTTTCACAAAGTTTTATAAGTTGTTCGTCCGCTTCGTATACGCTTCCCGTTCCCCCGAGTTCGATATTGGAACGGAAGTCGTTATCGTTGTGCCTCTTCATTGCGCAAAGATATTTTCCGCCGACTACGATTACCCTTATATCCTCGCCTGCTCCGCAGTCTATAAACTTCTGATAAAAATGCGGCAATAATATATTTTTGCTTTCATATGCCGTCAGTTCGTTTTCGTCTGATATCAGCTCCACGTTTGCGCCAAGAGAACCGTAATTTATTTTTGCCACAAGCGGAAAACCAAATGCGTTTTTAACTTTCGCCAAAAATTCCCCGTCGGGCTGTTGCCTTTCGGTGTAACACAGCGGGGCGTAAACGCAATCGGGCATATTTATTCCGTTGCCCGCAAGCGCAGCGTGCGTGAGCATTTTATCGTCGCATACCTCTATTGCGGCTGCACTGTTAAATAAGCGCAAACCGCTCTTTTCGAGCAGTCTAGCCGCAATTTTGTCTTTATCCAAAAATACGCAGAAATCGTACTTTTCCGTGACAATTTCACCGCTTATAATACGGGCGAGGTCGCAATTTCTTTTAATTTCAGCGTCAATGCCCAAAGCGGTCAGTTCGTCGCGAATTCTCTGTGCCTGACTGCTCTGCGAGCGGTTGCACATATATGTGTTTGTAACAATTATAGCTTTCATAATAACATAGCAATGTAAAAAATCAACGATTTTTTTCGCCGCCTGCGCGCCGCTGTTTTGCGATAGCAAAACGCATTAAAGTTTGAATACGGCGTTCAAAAAACCTTGCAAGCAAGTTTTTTTGCTTGCATTATAAAGTATAAGCAGGGTGCTACCCCTGCTTTTTGTTTAGTCTACTACCCTGATTACCGAAGCAACCTGAGCAACTTCCGCGGCGGCGTTGATTTCCGCAACGGCTTTGTTTACGCTGAATTCCTTTGTTTTGTGCGTGATAAATATAATGGGTACTGTGCCGTCGGTTTTATCGCCGCCGTCTTCCTGAACCATCTGAGCCACGCCTATCCCGCAACGCGAGAATATGGAAGTAACTTTTGCAAGAACGCCCGTTCTGTCGTTTGCGTTGATGCGGATATAATACGAGCTTTCGAAATTGTCTTTGAATTTCGTGGAAGGAAGCGCGTCCTGCGTGTTTTCAAACGTTGAATACTGGAAGTTTACGTGTGTTGCGCAGTACAAAATGTCGCCCACTATTGCGCTTCCCGTAGGCTGAGCGCCCGCGCCTCTGCCGTACAGCATTACGTCGTCTACACTGTCGCCCGTGATATAAACAGCGTTATAGCTGTCGTTTACGCTTGCCAAAGGGTGGTTTGCGCGAACGAACGCGGGATGAACGCGCACTTCTATTCCGCTTTCGCCGTTTTTACCGATAGCCAAAAGTTTTATTGCATAGCCGAGCTTTTTTCCGTATTCGATATCTTCGGTCTTAATATCGGTTATGCCCTCGCGGTAGATCTTGGTGTAGGGAATTTTTGTGTGGAACGCAAGGCTTGTGAGAATTGAAAGCTTATACGTTGCGTCGTAGCCCTCCACGTCCGCCGTGGGGTCTGCTTCCGCATAGCCAAGCCTCTGAGCTTCAGCAAGCACTTCCTTATACGTCGCGCCTTCCCTTGACATTTTAGTTAAAATATAGTTGGTCGTACCGTTTATAATGCCGGTTATAGAAGTGATTTTATTGCCCTGCAGATTGTCGAGCAACGTACGTATTACAGGCACGCCGCCAACGCAAGTTGCTTCGTAAAATAAACCGCAACGGTTGTGCTTAGCCGCCTTTTCCAACTCGTAGCTGTATTTGCAGAAGAGTTCTTTATTCGAAGTTACGACGGATTTGCCCGCATTGAGCGCAGCAAGCACGAAGGTTTTAGCGGGTTCTACTCCACCCATAACCTCCACGACAATATCGACGTCGGGATTAGAGCAGATTTCCGCTATGTTCGAAACGACGATATTTTCGTCGATGCCAAGCTCCGCCGCCCTCTCTTTTCTTCTTTCGAGAACGTTTTCAACGACTATATCAACCTTATAATTGCGCTGATAGTCTTCCCTGTGTTCGGTAAGAATTTTGTAAGTGCCGCCACCGACGACGCCCAAACCCAATATAGCTACGCCTACTTTCTTCATTTTTTTAACTCCGCATTTAGATAATAAATATATCTTAAACCTTCCAACGTGAGAAGTTTGTCAACCTTATCTATACAGGAAATTTCCTTTGCGATAACTTCCGAAAAACCGCCCGTTGCCACCGTTAAAACGTTTTCTTCTTTGAGTTCTTTTTTTATCTTCTTGACGATATACTCCACTAATCCCGCAAAACCATAAACTATACCCGACTGCATATTGGTAACGGTATTCGTGCCGATTACTTTATCGGGACGCTCAATTTCCACTCGGGGAAGCTTTGCAGTACCGTTTACAAGGCTGTCCAAAGAGCCTTTTATTCCGGGGGCGATTACGCCGCCGACGAACTCGCCCTTTTTATCTATTACGTTAAATGTCGTTGCCGTACCGAAATCAATAATTATTAACGGATATCCGTACTTCCTGACCGCCGAAACGTTATTGACAACCCTGTCCGCGCCAACTTCCTTTGCGTTATCAACGCGCAGATTAAGCCCAGTTTTAAGCCCCGGTGCAAGCATCATAGGTTTAAATCCCAAATACGTGCGGCACATACGCTCTAACGTATAATCGAGCTGAGGGACGACTGAAGATATAATTCCGCCCTCAACCATATTTACTTCAACACCGTTGTTTTTCAGTATGCTTATAAGCTGACCGCCGTATTCGTCCGAAGTCTTTTTATGTTCGGTAGCTACTCGGAAAGAAAGTTTTAGCTCCTCCCCGTCAAACAGCGCATATTTTATATTAGTGTTGCCTACGTCAAGACAGATTATCATTCGCTTCGTCTTCCTGTTTTAATTCTTCCTCTACCTTATGTGAAGAAGTCTTTTTAACGACTTGCTTTTCGACTACCCGCGTAACCGTTGAAACTGCAGGGGCAAGAAGCAAACTTGTCAAAAGCTCAATAAAGAAATTCCAAGTAATTACAACGACAAAAACGATATACGCCGCAGACATCCCAGTGGTATCCATACCTGCGCTTACAAGAAAAGCGACTATGTCGTCGTAAATCATAAAGCATCCTATCGCAAAAATACCCGTATTAACTATCGGAACTAAAGCCGAAGCAACAAAAACCGCAGCAATTTTACTCTTCTTCGCAATCAGACGATATGCCCAGCCTGCGGCAACTCCCGCAACGGTAGTCTTTACAAGACAAAGCAAAACCGTTAACACGGGGCTTTGACTGAAAATGAAGAAAGTGAACGGTTCGCTACCCGTTACACCAAATATCATAACTATCAGCCCGCATATCAAGCCGAGAATTGCGCCCACGAGCGGTCCGAATAAAATTGCACCGAGAGCTATTGGTACAAGAGCGAGGTTTAAACTCAAACCGGCAATCTTAATATTGCCGCCGAACACCTGTAACACCACCACGAGTGCTACCAACACAGCTAAATACGAAATGTTTTTAGCCGTAAGAAACTGTTTCTTTTTCGAAACGCCTTCCATAATTACCTCCATCGGATTTCGTTTACCGAATATCCGTAGAAAAAAAATGTATTTAACTTTTAAACGGTCGGACTTCCTTATATAAATATCCGCCGAAAGTTACGAAAAATTAAGTAAAAGCTATTAAATTTTTAATAATTATAGCATTTTAATATTTCTAACGCAACTAAATAACGGGTAACATTTTTCCGCGCAGATAAATATTATTTAGTATAAAGCATATTTAAAGAAGCTTACCTGCAAGGACACAAAAAAACTTTTTACATAACGCCTTGCAGATAAATTTACAGGAGGATAATTATGAACCTTTTTTCACAATGCGGCTGCAATAGCTGCCTTTGGATACTCATTCTGTTACTTATCGCGGCAAGTTGCAGCGGCAACGGGCTTGAAGGCGTTCTTGCCGGAAGCTGTACACCTATACTTATAGCTCTTATTTACAGTATGTGGAAAAACGGCACGTTGAGCAACTTGCTCTGCGGTAACGGCGGCGGCTGCGGTTGCGGCTGTAACAACTGATTATAAAAAATCAAGCGGTAACTGTTTGTAGCACAAATTTTTAAGGGGCTGAATTTTCAGCCCCTTATTTTTTATATGTTTTTAATTTATACCCCCGCTATAACGGCTAAACGATTTACGAAACGATTACAAATTTGAATTTTCTTTTTACTGTTTATCGCATCCGTCTTTTCCACGATAAGCATATATTCTGCATCGGAGCGCCAATCGTTCATACTTACAAGACATTCATCCAATTCCTTTTTACTAACTTCTTTATCCATAGTTGTCATTCCGAAATCCAAAAGCGTTGCCCTCATTGAAAGTATAGCCGCAAAATCGTTAGGTTTGAGATGCCTGAAGGCTTCTTTCGTCTTTTCGCCTTTTATTAACTCACTCATTCCATAACCGGTAAGAGCAACCCCTCCGAGCAAAACCGAACCCATAACGACCATACCTGTAACATTTGCTATTTCAGCTCCGATTATTCCGGGTGCAAACGGTAACATATGCGCAAGACAACCTGCTAACACAAAAGAACCGGCCGCATATAAATTCAAAACCACGGGCGAAAGCACTGTAAATAGAGCAAGAGATATTCCCATTCCTATAAGAAAATATTTACTGTTATCAAGAAAACCGTTACCCGCTATCTCACGGAAATTTTTGTAGAACATTTCTTTAATATGCATAATTTTAGTTTCGTCGTCGAAAAGAATACGTGAAACGTCGGCAAGCGTATCTTCGCCGAATATGTAATTATTATTCTCATCCTCTCCTTGCAGGCAAAGGATCATAGCATATAATACTTTTTGCGAGCCGTAAGTATCGTTTTCGAAGAAACTTTCAACAAGTTTACGCAAGCTATCTTGCGAAACGTCGGCAAGTTCAATTTTCTCATCTGCGCATTTAGCTTTAAATTGTGAAATATTGTCTTGACAACGCTGCTTTTTTTCGCTGAGTTTTTGCGTTTCCATACGGCGAAAAGCGTTTACTGTATTATCAATAATAACCCGTTTAACTTTGCTATCATCCTGAGTAGGAACAGGCTTGTTCGCTTCTATCGCTTCTTCTATTCTCTTCAATTCACATTGATGGCGGAATAAGGTAATAGCTGCCGTCAGCTCCTTATTCCTGACGTTGCGTTCTACAAAAGCTTGCGTAATTTTTTCTTCGTTTTCAATGTAGTTATTCATTTTTCAATTCCTCCAAAATGTAATTTTTTATTTCGGTTAAATTCAGCTTTTCTACATTTGCCCTAAGCAAATCGATTATCTCTTTCAAAACTTCATCATCTTTGCTATTAATGAATTTTTCTTCGCAAAACTGATAAACGGACTTTTTGCTCCCTGTTTTTTCTATTAACTCAAACAATTCTCTAATTGTTTGAGGCAAATCATCTTTTTTTCCGTTTTCGTAAAGCGTAAGCCACTTATACATCGTCGGGCGGCTTTTATTCGTTAATCGAGATAATTCTGTTATAGTTACCGTATCCGTTATCATTTCTGATTTTTTACCTCCAAACATTTTATATTTTACACTATTTTACACTTTATGTAAAAAACTGTCAAGTGTTTTTACAAAAAAATATAATAAAAAAGAGGACTACTTACTTTTCAGTCCTCCTCAAATTACTTTTATTCTATTTTTATAACTTATTAACAAAAGCGTATTTATAAAGTGCGCAAACAGTCTTGGCGTCGCAAATCTCTCCGCGCTCTATCATTTTCAATACCTTGGAAACGCTTATAAATTCACAGCTTAAAAACTCGTCTTCATCGGGCTTTTCCCCTACATATTCGGCTTCCTCAACCAAATATATATAAATTATTTCGTTTGTATAACCCGGAGTCGGGTAAATTGTGAGAAACGGACGCGATTTTTCCGCCCTGTAACCCGTTTCCTCTTCAAGTTCCCTTAAAGCCGCAACTTCGGGTTGTTCGCCGCTATTTAATTTACCTGCAGGTATTTCGTAAATTTCCTTGCCGTAAGCGTAGCGGAACTGCTTGACCAACGCAACCTTACCGTCTTTTACAAACAAAACCGCCGCTCCGCCGCTATGCGTTACGTATTCACGTTTTGCCGTTCCGCCGTCGGGAAGTTCCACGTCGTCGAGGTGCAGACTTATGATTTTTCCGTCGTATACAAGTTGTGAAAATTTTTTCTTTTCGGTCAATTTCATAAAGAATTTACAAACTCTCCGATTGTGTCGAACAGATTATTTAAGCTCTCGCTCACCGTCCTTGTAAACATCACAAAATAGTTGTAACCGTAAGTTAAAGCGTTAATTGCGTCTTCGTCGAAATCTCTTACCGCACGTTCGAGCTGAGTAAGAATAGACGCGGCGGCTTCCTTATCGTCTTCGGAAAGAGAGCTTGCCGCAACGTAGTCAAGCTCACTCGCAATAAGCATAGAAATTGTGTTGATTGCGCTTGTTTGAGCATTGTCTACGGATTTGGAAGCTATACGTCCGTTTGTTTCCCCGACGGAAATTTTATCTTCTTCGGCTAAATCCTGCGCAAATATATCGCAAATCGTACTTTCAAGGCTCCCTATCACTTCGTCGCAGAACATATGATAACTGGCATAATAACTGCCGTCCTTGGGATAAAATTTTTGCAGAAACGCGTTTATCTGGATTTCACCGCGGTCTATTTCCACCAACAGACAGAATATAAACGCAAGTCTTTCGCCCACGGTATCTGGCAGAATAACGCGGCTGCGCCCGTCAGACAAGTCGTCAGATTCTACAAAGCAGCGTTCTTTCGCGGCAATATAATCAAATTTGGAAGCTACGGTATTAAAAACCCCGTAAAGCTCTTCACTGTTGACGATAGACTTCAGCAAGTCTTTGATTTTTGTCGTCGCCATTATGAATTTGCAATTTCTGACTTCGTCGCATTTATCCAAAAAATCGGTAATCTGATTTTTAACGCTTTCCAATTTAGCCACCTTTTGTAAAATTTTTTATTATTATATCACAAAAATTTGTAAAATAAAATATTTTCGCATAAATATCTTGCTTTTAGCGCAGTAATTATGTATAATTATTTCGTATTTTCAGCAAATAAAGTTATTTCACGCAATATGATAAAATCCGCAGAAACGTCAACAAACAAACTCATCATACTTTTCGTGTTCGACAAAATGGAAAGCGCACTGTCGGAAAGAACAATTGTCGATATGTGTTCTACCTCCAACGAATGGATGGGATATATGGATTGTGTAAACGTCATTCACAAGTTGATTGACGATAATTTTATTTGCGCCGTAAACGAGGATGAGGACGAATTGTATTCCATCACCCCCGACGGAAGGGAAACGCTTGCTAACTTCTATATAAATATTCCCAAGAGCGTCAGGGAAGAGATTTCTCACTTTGTAAAGAAAAACAGCGCGAAATACCGCAACAGACAAGAATGCCGTTCCGACTACTATCAGAACAAAGACGGCACTTATACCGTTTTCCTTAAGATATTAGCGCCCGTTCAACCGCTTATGGAATTGAAATTCGTCGTTCCCGACAGAAAAACGGCTAACAAAATCTATAAAAAATGGGAAGAAAAAGCCGCCGACGTTTATTCCGTTTTGTACGAGAATCTGTGCGACTGATAAGGTGATTTATGTTTAAGTATTACACGAACGGAACTTGTTCGAAAATAATAGAATTCGAAGTTGACGAAAACAACTGCCTGCACTCCGTTAAGTTTACGGGCGGGTGCAACGGCAATTTACAAGGGGTTTGCCGACTTGTCGAAGGCAAGAATATCGACGAAACGGAAGCTCTTTTAAAGGGCGTCATTTGCAGAAACGGCACCTCCTGCCCCGACCAGCTTTCAAAAGCGATTGCGGCATATAAACAAAGCGTTAATAAATAACGTAAAAATTGCTAAGATTTAAGATAAGAAAAACGGCGGATTATCCGATATTCGGATAATCCGCCGCTATATTTTTACATAATTTTACATTAAAGCCAAGGCAGCTACGCCGCTTGCACCGATTGTCGCAATAGCCGCAACAAAAGCGATTATGAAAATCAAAACGTAAAGGCCCATTAAAACCGCGGAAATAATTATGCCCGCTTTAGCTAACGTCAACGACTTCTGACTACCCGTCTTCTTCGCTTCGTTATAAGCTACGATGCTGAGAATAAGGCCGAGCAAACCGCCTAAGAAAGACAGTATAAATCCGGCGATACTCATACCCGAGTAGCTATCCATCATAGGAGGCACTTGACCCTGAGGCTGAGCCTGAGTCTGCATCCTGCTACCGTTGTTTACGCTGCATCCACACTTGGGACAGATTACTGCGTCGTCCAACACTTCGTTACCGCAATGTTCACAAAATTTCATTGATTTCTCTCCTGTTATAAAATATTATTTTACCGTTCCGCTTATTACACGGAACGAATTTTTCTTTAATAAGCTCTTGCAAAATAAACAGTGTGCTTTGCGGGTTTTCCGCAAACCGCACAGACCTCATGCTGCAGCTCTTCCGCAATTACTCTTGAGGAAGCTGCGGTTTTTTCCTTTATCTTGTCTTCACAATCACGGCATCCGCACCAGCCTGCAAGCACGAAGTTACCACCCTCCACGCCATTTAAAATGCCGTCTAAATCATCGGCTTTTACAATTCTTTCGTCCCTGCGCACTCTCGCCGAAGCAAGCATATCCGCTTGCACATCGCCGAGCAGTTTTACGATTTGTTCTGTCAAGCCGTCCATAGCACATTCGCTCTTTTCGCAAGTATCTCTGCGGAAAAGCATAACTTTACCGGCTTCCAAATCGCGGGGACCCACTTCTATTCTTACGGGAACGCCGCGCATTTCCCATTCGTTGAACTTCCATCCGGGAGAATTGTCAGTATCGTCCAAAAGCACTCTTACTCCCGCTTTTTCAAGCTGAGTTTTAATATCCGCACAGGCTTCCATAACGCCGCCTTTCTTTGCAGCGATAGGAACTATTACAACCTGTGTAGGCGCAACTTTGGGGGGAAGCACAAGTCCGCGCGCATCGCCGTGAGCCATAATCAACGCGCCGATTAATCGCGTGGAAACGCCCCAACTCGACGTGTAAACGTTCTTTTGCACGCCGTCTTTATCCAAAAACTTAATATCGAACGCTTTTGCGAAATTCTGACCGAGATAATGCGAAGTACCGGATTGTAAGCTCTTGCCGTCTTTCATCATCGCTTCCATACCATAGGTAGCAACCGCACCGGCAAACTTTTCCTTTTCGGTCTTTTTGCCGCAGATTACGGGAATTGCAAGAACGTTTTCCGCAAATTCCTTATACACGGCAAGCATTTTCATCGTTTCCTCAACCGCCTCATCTTCCGTTGCGTGAGCGGTATGTCCTTCCTGCCATAAAAATTCGGAAGTACGCAAGAAAGGACGCGTCGTCTTTTCCCAACGCATTACGTTTGCCCACTGGTTCATAAGAACGGGCAAATCTCTATAAGACTGTATCCACTTGGAATACATATTGCCTATTATTGTTTCAGAAGTAGGGCGAACGACCAAAGGTTCGGCAAGCTGTTCGCCGCCCGCATGAGTTACAACCGCAACTTCGGGTGCAAACCCCTCCACGTGTTCGGCTTCCTTAGTCATAAAGCTCATAGGAATGAGCAAAGGGAAATAGGCATTCTGATGCCCCGTAGCTTTGAAACGGACGTCAAGCTCGTGCTGGATATTTTCCCAGATTGCATAACCGTAAGGGCGGATTACCATAGTGCCTTTTACTGGTCCGTAATCGACAAGCTGAGTCTTTTTGCATACGTCGGTATACCACTGCGGGAAGTCGGAATTTATATCTGCTATATTCTCTACAAAACTATCCTTTGCCATAACTTTCGTCATCTCTAACAATCTGAATTTTTCTGTCATTTTTGATTATAACATAATGCAATGCAAAAATAAAGTGTTTGAGTTGAAAAATTTTAAAAAATCGGACAATTAAATTAAGCTTAAAAAGCTTTCATTTAGTTGAAATGAGAAAAAAAATAATGTATAATGAAATCACTATGAAAAATAAGTCTTATTCTTTTTTAAAAAGCGGAACCGATATTCGCGGAATTGCGATCAGATCCTCCGCTCATGAAGTCGAACTCACCAACGAAGCAGTAAACGATATCGTTCGCGCTTTTTTGAAATGGCTTGCCGCTAAATGCGGTAAAACTGATTTGAAAATCGCCGTCGGAAACGACGTACGCATTTCATGCGACAGGATTTTTGCCGTTATCAAAAGAGCCGTTCTGGAAAGTGGTTGCTCGCTTATTTACTGCGGCGAGTGTTCAACCCCTTCTATGTTTATGCTTCTGAAAAAGAGCGACTGGGAATGCGACGCTTCTATTATGATTACGGCATCGCACTTGCCTTACGACAGAAACGGACTTAAATTCTTTACTACGGAAGGCGGACTTGACGGCGAAGACATCGACGAAATTCTCGCGCTTGCCGACAACGGTGAAAAAATTGTTAAAAACGCCCTCGGCAATTATGAAGAAAAGTCGTATATGGACGAGTACTGCCGCGGTCTTGTCGAGCTTGTGCGCACTTCCTGCGGTAAAACCGCACCCTTACGCGGAACTAAAGTTATCGTGGACGCAGGCAACGGCGCGGGCGGTTTCTTTGCGGAGAAAGTACTTGAACCTCTCGGTGCGGATACGAAAGGCAGTCAGTTCTTGGAACACGACGGACTTTTCCCCAACCATATCCCCAACCCCGAGGATAAAAGTGCAATAGAATCGCTCAGCCGTGCGGTTATAAAGAACAATGCCGACCTCGGCGTTATATTCGATACCGACGTCGACAGAGCGGGCGCGGTTGACAGCAACGGTTCCGAAATCAACAGGAACAGCCTTATAGCTTTAACCGCCGCCACTTTATTGCAGAACGCGCACGGCACTATCGTTACCGACAGCGTTACGAGCGACGGACTTACAAAATTCATAGAAAATTTAGGCGGAAAGCACGTGCGCTTTAAACGCGGTTACAAAAACGTTATAGACGAAGCAAAACGCCGCGAAGAAAACGGCGAGTTCTGCCCCCTTGCTATGGAAACGAGCGGACACGCCGCATTCAAGAACAATTACTTCCTCGACGACGGAGCATATCTCATTTGCAGACTGCTCATAACTTTGGCTAAGCAAACTGAAAAGGGCGCAAGGCTTACCGCCCTCATCTCCACTCTTGAAAAACCCGTCGAAGAAAATGAAGTCAGAATAGGCTTTAACGAAAAATCTGTAAACTTCAAACGCGAGGGCGACAGAGTTATCGACGAGATACGCTACTTCGCCGCAGCGGACAAGAAAATCAAGCTTGCCGCTGTCAATTACGAAGGCGCGCGCCTCAACTACGACGAAAACGAAGGCAACGGCTGGACGCTTATTCGTATGAGCGTTCACGACCCCGTTATGCCCATTAATTTCGAAAGTTGTTCCGAGGGCGGCAATAAAATCATGGCTAAAAAGTTATACTATATGTTGAGAAAGTTCCCTTTCCTCGATATCAAAAATCTCGAAAAGTTTATCTGGGACTAATATACTTAAAATATTTAAATACTTAATATACAAAAAACGCACGCGGAAAAGCGGCGGATAAAATAAGGAGATAAAATAATAATGTCAGTACAGCAGAAAAGCGTGGACACTATCAGAGTACTTTCGGCTGAAGCAATCGAAAAAGCCAAATCGGGACACCCCGGCATTTGCCTTGGTGCTGCGCCCATAGGCTACGAGTTGTTTGCGGACTTCTTGTCGTTCAGCTACAAAAACCCCAAATGGGACAACCGCGACAGATTTGTTCTGTCGGCAGGACACGGCTCCATGCTTTTGTACTCCCTTTTGCACCTCTTCGGATATGATTTGACAAAGGAAGATATAGAACAATTCCGTCAACTCGGTTCCCGCACGCCCGGACATCCCGAATACGGCAAGACTGACGGCGTAGAAACTTCTACAGGTCCTCTTGGTCAGGGCGTAGGCAACGCAGTAGGCTTTGCGGTTGCAGAAGCTCACCTTGCCGCACTTTTCAACAGGCCCGACTATCCCGTCGTCGACCACTACACTTACGTTCTGACCGGTGACGGCTGTCTTGAAGAAGGCATAGGTTACGAAGCTTGTTCTTTTGCAGGAACCCAGAAGCTCGGCAAACTTATTCTGCTTTACGATAACAACAACGTGACTATCGAAGGCAATATGAAAAACACTTTCAGCGAGGATACCGCCGCAAGATTTATGGCTCAGGGCTGGCAAGTTATCCGCGTTGACGACGCAAACAATCTGTTTGCGCTTAAAACGGCGATAGAGCGCGCAAAGAGCGACCTCACCCGTCCTTCTATAATCATTTGCAAAACGCAAATCGGCTATGGCTCTCCCCTTGTCGGTTCTGCGGCAAGCCACGGCGCACCTCTCGGCGAAAGCAATGTTCAGAAACTGAGGGAAAACCTTAAATGGACTCAGCCCGCGTTCGAAGCTCCCGAAGACGTTAAAGCACACTGCCTTGCAATTGCGGAAGAAAAGTGCCGCAAAGAAGAAGAATGGAACGCGTTGTTCGCAAGATATGAAAAAGCGTTCCCCCTCCTCGCAGCACAGTACAAGCAGTTTATGCAGGGTACGCTTCCCGACTTTACTACTATTACAAACGGCATGAACTTTGAAAAAGCCGAAGCAACGAGAAGCTACGGCGGTAAGATTTTAAACGCTATTGCAAAAAACACACCCAATATTATGAGCGGTTCGGCAGACCTTGCCCCCTCTACCAAAACCGAACTTTCGGGCAGTGAATATTTCTCGCCCGAACACAGAGAGGGAAGCAATATTCACTTCGGTATACGCGAACACGCTATGGCGGCTATCTGCAACGGTATAACGTTGCACGGCGGTCTCAGAGCAGTCTGCTCCACTTTCTTCTCATTCTCCGACTATATGAAAGCGGGTATCAGAATGAGCGGAATTATGAATTTGCCCGTCATCTACGTTATGACGCACGATTCTATCGGCGTTGGCGAGGACGGACCTACTCACCAGCCTATGGAACAGCTCATTTCTATGCGCTCCATACCAAACGTAAACGTTTTCCGCCCCTGCGACGGCAGAGAAACCATGGAAGCGTTTGTTTCCGCTTTCACTTCCGGTAACCCCACCGTCATTGTTGAATCGAGACAGAACCTGCCCGTTTTTGAAGGTACAGGAAATGACGCGGCTAAGGGCGGTTACGTAATAGCGGATTGCAAAGGTACACCCGACGTCCTTTTGATTGCAACTGGTTCGGAAGTTGCGATTTGTATGGAAGCAAAAGAACAGCTTTCGGCTAAAGGCGTAAACGCGAGAGTCGTTTCCCTCCCCTGTATGGAAATCTTTGACAGACAGACAGAAGAATATAAAGACAAAGTTTTACCCAAGAACGTTAAAGCGAGGGTTTGCGTTGAAGCAGCGAGCCATTTCGCTTGGTATAAGTACTGCCGCGATTACGGCGAGCTTATCACGATGACTGGCTTTGGCGTTTCCGGTCCTGCTAAAGAATTGTTCAAGCACTTCGGTTTCACCGCAGAAAACGTTGTCGAAAAGGCTATGCAGTCTATCGAAAACGTAGAAAACGACAGATACAGCCACTAATAGAATTTCAAAGCCCCGCGGCAATAGCCGCGGGGCTTAATTTTTTATTATTCTACTTATTATTCCTTTTCAGCGCCGGCGTCGCCTGCGGGAACTTCTGCCGTTTTGTCTTTGTGAAGAACCTTAAAGATCAACGCAGCAAGGGCAGCGCCCGCCAAAGGAGCGACTATAAATATCCAAACCTGAGCAAGCGCATCGGTATTACCATTGAAAATCGCATCGGCAACAGCGGTGGCTATGCTTCTTGCGGGGTTGACGCTTGTACCAGTAAAACCTATTCCCAACAGGTGTACAAGTGTAAGCGTAAATCCGATGATTATACCAGCCTTTTTACCTGCACCCGAGTTTTCGGTAGTTACGTTCAAAATAACGTATACAAACACGAGTGTGAGGATTATTTCTATAAGTAACGCGCCGATATATCCGCCCGCGGTAATATCTTTGAGCGAAGTACCATAATCAAGTGCCGAGTTACAAGCATTGCCCAAAAGTGTAACGTCGCCCATCTTCGCAATACCGAATAACGCAACGCCGCCTAAGAAGCCGCCAAGCAACTGCGAGCCGACGTATACGAAGAATTCCTTTACTGTCATACGCTTGGTTAACAGACAACCGAGCGAAACCGCGGGATTGATGTGGCAACCCGAAATTCTTCCGATTGAATAAGCCATCGCAACGATTACCAACCCGAATGCAAGCGCTGTTGCAACCAGACTGCCACCCGTACGAGCGGCCACGCCGCATGCGAAAAACACAAGCACAAACGTGCCGATTGCTTCCGCAATACCTTTTTTCAATAAATCCATAATTTTACCTCCAAAGGATTTAAAAATTTAATATCACACATTTTAATCAACTTTTTTGTGCAGATTTTCACGCGCGGTGGCAAGCATCAGTTTTATCCGGTTTTCCTGATTGACCTTTGTTGCCGACGGGTCGTAGTCCACCGCTACCACGTTTTCATTTTCGTAAAAACTTTTAAGCGTACGCACAACGCCCTTGCCCGCTATGTGGTTGGGAAGACAGCCGAACGGCTGGGCGCATACTATATTTTCCACCCCTGTTTCGGCAAGTGCCGCCATTTCCGCGGGAATAAGCCAGCCCTCACCCATCTTTACGCCTTGGTTTATAACCTTGTCCGCACACTTGCGCAGATGCTCGAAGTCGTGAATGGGTTCGAAATCACTATATTTTTCAATAAGCTTAATGACCTTTTTCTGCATTGAATGAACGATTTTATACAGAAACTTGTTTACCCGCCAGAACGTATTTTTTCTGCCGTAGTAATAGCCGTCGTTAATGTTATTGACTATGCAATACAAAACGAAGTCCATAAGTGCGGGAACAACGGGTTCGCAATCTTCCGAAAGCAAGAATTTTTCCAGATGGTTGTTGCCGAGATATGCGTACTTGACATAAATTTCGCCGACGATACCTACCTTTACTTTGCTTTCCTTATTGCGGCGGACTGCGGCAAATGCCGTTATTATGCGCCTATTTATTTTCTTGAATTTACGGTACTTAGAAGATTTGAAACATTCCGTAATATCTTTTACCAGAACGTCCCTCACTGCGTCCGCACTGCCCTCCGTCTGTTCGTACGGCTTGGTTTGATTGTAGCACCACATAAGCGTATCGCCGTAAAAAATCGCATAAATAAGCTTTAACATAAGCTTTATACCGAGTTTGAACGACGAATTTTTTTCCAACCCCGAAAAATTCAAAGATATTACGGGTACTTGCGGGAACTCGGCTTTGAGCGCTTTTCTTATAAGCGGTATATAATTGGAAGCTCTGCAACCGCCGCCAGACTGAGTTATAAGCACTGCGGTCTTGTCCAGATTGTACTTTCCGCTTTTCAACGCGTCGATATACTGCCCGACGACGCACAAACAGGGATAGCACGTATCGTTATGCACGTGCTTCAACCCCTCGTCTATAACTTCTCGGGTATCGTTTTTAAGTATTTCCACGTCGTACCCTTCCTGCTTCAACAGCCCCTCTATTATGGCGAAGTGCCAAGGGAGCATATCTGGAATGAGTATTTTGTGGGTGTTCTTATATTCCTCTTTCCAAAGAGGATAATTGTCGGTATAATCTACCGTCTTTTTCTCTTCCATAGTTATTTTTTTGCAGCAAGCCTAGCTTTTTCTTCTATTGCGGCAAGCATACTCCTTAAACGGATTTTGACTACGCCAAGGTTGTTGATTTCGTCTATCTTTATCTGCGTGTAAAGTTTGCCGTTCTTTTCCATAATAGCGCGCACTTCGTCGGTTGTTATCGCGTCCAAACCGCAACCGAATGAAACAAGCTGCACAAGGTTGACGTTATCGTTTTTGCACACGAAGTCTGCCGCACGATAAAGCCTTGCGTGATACGTCCACTGATTGAGAACGTTGACCTTAACTTTTTCACCACGCTCGAATACGCTGTCTTCGGAAAGCACGGCAAAACCCAACGAAGTTAAAAGCTTGTTGATTCCGTGGTTGATTTCCGCGTCGAGATGATACGGTCTGCCCGCAAGCACGACAACCTGCTTCCCTTGATTTGTTGCAGCGGACAGTATTTCGTCGGCTTTCTTACGTACAGCTGCGTGATAATTGTCTAATCTTTCGAAACCGACGTTCAAAGCCTTAGATATCTGTTTTTTCGATATACCGAAACGCTTAAAAATCGCAAACAACTTAGAAACGGTACTCTTGCGTTCGTTTAAATCTATGTACGGCATCAGGAAATTTTCGTCCGTCAACCTCTCGTTATTCGCCTTTAACAGTTCGGGATAATACGCAACTATAGGGCAGTTATAATGGTTTACCGAACAATGCTCGTCTATATTATAGCTTTCGCAGGGGAAGAAAAGAAAATCTACTTCCTTATCCAAAAGACTTTCAATGTGTCCGTGCGTGAGCTTTGCGGGATAACACGCAGTATCGCTTGCAACAGTGTGTTGCCCACGGAAATATAACTGACGGTTTGATTTATCGCTTAGTACGACTTCAAAACCCAAGGTTTCAAAAAATCCCGCCCACAAAGGAAGCTGTTCGTACATAACTAGTTGTAAAGGAAGACCTACTTTACCCTTGCTTCCCTTCGTCCCCTCAACGTAGCTGAGCAAAGTTTTTTGCTTGTATGCGTAAATATCAAGCTCATCCGAACTCGGTTTTAAACCCGCACCCCTCTCGCACTTGTTGCCCGAAACGTACCGTCTGCCGTCGCCGAAATTTATGAAATTGACGTTGCAGTTTGAAGTACAGCCGTGGCAGTTGCTCGATTTAGAAGTGTAATTAAATGTTGTAAGCTCGTCTTCATTAAGCGTGGTACTTTGTCCCGTCACATTCTCCTTAGCAAACAAAGCCGCGCCGAATGCGCCCATAAGACCGGCAATCCCGGGGCGGATTACCTGCTTGCCCGTTTCCTTTTCAAACGAACGCAGAACGGCATCGTTTAAAAACGTTCCGCCCTGAACGACTATATTTTCACCTAATTCTTCCGCGCTTGCTGCACGGATAACCTTGTAAATTGCATTTTTTACTATTGACGAAGAAAGTCCTGCGGAAATATCGTCTACACCTGCGCCCTCTTTCTGCGCCTGTTTAACGGCGCTGTTCATAAATACAGTACAGCGTGAACCGAGTTCGACAGGGTGTTTGGCATATAACCCGCACTGCGAGAACTTGTCTATCTCCATTCCCATAGCTCTTGCGAACGTCTGAATAAACGATCCGCAACCCGAAGAACACGCTTCGTTGAGCATAATCGAATCTATCGCGCCGTTTTTAATCTTGAAGCACTTGATGTCCTGCCCGCCTATATCTATTATGAAATCCACTTTCGGATTAAAATGCAACGCCGCTTTAAAGTGTGCGACCGTTTCAACTATGCCGAAATCTGCTTTTATAGCGGCTTTGATTAAATCTTCACCATAACCAGTAACGGCACTTCCGAGTATGCTTATGCGACCGTTCGATATCGCAAATATTTCCTTCAATTTTTCTATTACTATATCGAGCGGCTGACCGTTATTAGTCTGATAATGCGAGTATAAAATACGGCAATCGGGCGTGATAAGTATGAGCTTTGTAGTCGTAGAGCCGCTGTCTATTCCGAGGTATGCGCCGCCTGTATAGGTTGCTATATCGCAGAATTGCAAATCGGTTGCACGGTGTCTTGCAACAAATTCCGTATACTCTTCTTTACTTGCAAAAAGCGGTTCGCCCGTTATTATTTCGTCGCTGCCGTTTGCATTAGCTACCGCAGAAATTATATCGCTTAAATCCTTTTCTTCCGCTACGGCAGAATGAAGCGCCGCCCCTATCGCCATGAAACAAGGTGCGTCCTCGGGGAATACAGCATTGTCGTCATCAAGTTTAAGCGTTGTTTTGAACGCGTTCTTTAAACCTTGCAAAAAGTACAGAGGTCCGCCGAGAAAAAGAACTTTGCCCTTAATTCTACGCCCCTGCGCCAATCCCGAAACCGTTTGGTCAACAACGGCTTGGAAAATAGAAGCGGAAATATCCGCTTTATTCGCGCCTTGATTGATAAGCGGCTGAATGTCCGACTTTGCAAACACTCCGCAACGCGAAGCGATAGGATAAACCCTCTCCGCTTTCAAAGACAGCTCGTCCATTTGCTGGACGGTAAGATTTAAAAGGCTTGCCATCTGGTCGATAAACGCGCCAGTTCCGCCCGCACAGCTTCCGTTCATTCGCTGTTCAGTGCCGCCTGTTACGAATATAATTTTCGCATCTTCACCGCCGAGTTCTATTGCCGCGTCGGCGTCGGGATAGTACTTCCTTATAGCCGTGAACGCCGCCTGTACTTCCTGCACGAACGCTATGCCGCTGCGTTGGGATAATCCTAATCCCGCACTGCCCGTAATTGCCGTACAATATTTACCGGGATATGAGTTAAGCACGTTATTCAACTCTGAAAGAACGGTTTCTTTAACCTTAGCATAATGACGCACGTAAGATTTATATAGGATTTTTGCCGTTTCGTCGATAGCGACGACTTTAACCGTCGTCGAACCAACGTCTATACCTAAAAGTTTTGCCATAACTTTACCTTTTTTTGTTATAGTGCAAACTGCACCTTTTAAAGTATAACACAACAAAACTTTAATTTCAAATTTTAAAGCTTGAAATAAAGAGTAAATATTATGAAATTTTCTTATGTTGTATAGCATACTTGGTTTTCGTAGCCATTCCGCCCCGAATATGCCGCTCAGCAAGATTGACGTCAAGCACCCTTCTTACTTCCTCGTAAAGCTGTTTATCAATGGACTTCAATTTTTCCGTTACGTCCTTATGTACTGTTGATTTTGATATACCAAAGTGTTTAGCGGCGGCTCTGACGGTTGAATTTGTCTTTACAATGTATTCGGCTTCTACAAGTATACGCATATGAATATCACACATATTTCTACTCCTCTACAAGGTAAATATATGTGGTATTATGTCGAATTATGAATGATTATACGCAATAACGGGCGGACTTTTCAGTCCGCCCGTTATTTATTGTGCCAATAAAATTAATCGTATGTTACAGTCCTAAGCCTTACGTAAGGAGCTATCATGCCGTTAGCACCTTCTACAAACTCCCAAACCTTATCCATATCGAATTCCATATTATCTGTCCAAGTAGATTCTGTCGTGAGCAATTCACGCGTTGCAAGTTCTACACCGTAATTTGAGTTGTGTTCGGAAATGTTTGAATAGCACCAAGAAATGCTTACATCACCTGCGGAAGCATAGCCGCCCATAATACCTGAAGCATTCTTTTGAGGAGTCACAAGAGGTTCAGGACCGCCTGCATGGTAAATGTTACCTAAGTTAATGCAACCGAATACAACCAATCTCTGTAAACCCTTATGATAGCCTACTATACCGCCACAGCGAGAAGCCGCCTTGACTGTACCGACAAAATAACAATTTCTCACCGTCATCTTAACAGAAACATTCATATTGTTATAGTCTGTATCGTAAGTTGCGACTATACCGCCGTTTTCGTTAGAATTTTCACTACCTATATTCGCATCAACGAAGCAGTTTGAAATTGTGATATCTATAACACCCGTAGCACCGTTATTACTCTGTACAAAGCCTATTATGCCGCCTGCACGTGAAGCGGAACCGGCAATCGCATCGTCGGGATTGGTATTAACAAGCGTAACTCTGTCAATGATAAGCGGTGAGTTAACCTGTTCGTAAACGTGTCCTATCAAAGCGCCGATACGCTGAGTACCCGTCGCCGTAATATTGGTCATATTTACATTATAAACATAGCCGCCCTGAGCCTGCCCTATGATACCAACGTCTTCCTTACCGTCGAGAACGATTTGATCAAAATTGATATTCATTATCGCACCGCCGGAAAGATTTGCAAATACGCTCGCCTGAGCCTTGCCTGCGCTGTTACCGGGGGTAGCCTTAATATTACTTACGATGTGTCCTCTGCCGTCAAGCAAACCGGCAAAACCATTCGAAGCGCTTCCAGCTTTCCAAGCAACCCCTGTAAAGTCGAGATCTTTCGTAAGTTGATAAATCTTGGAAGAATCGCCGCCGCTTGATACAAGCTTCTGGAAATCGGCTTCCGTAGCAATCTCTTCGATTAAAATGCTCTGCTTGTATACGGGTGAAGTTACGTCGCCCTTAGGATTGCATACAACAAAGTAAACGTCGTATTCCGCACTATTATCTTGCTTGAAGTCGAAGGAAATTTCATCCCAAGTAATATCTACTTTTTCTCCGTTTGCCTTAACTTGTTCAGCAGTGGGTTGTGTAGCGGAAACCAAAACGTACATAGAACCGGAAACGTTTGTGAGTTCACCGCTGATATTGAAGCCATCGTGCCTCATTGCAACGGACATTTTAAGATCGCCTTCGGCGGTTTCCATGAACTTCAATTCCGATTCGTCGCTGACGATAAAAATGTTGTAATTGAAAGTCTTGCTCTGATTGCCGATTTTGATTGTCTTTTCGATTTCGTAAATACCTGCGTTACTCGTATCGAATCTTCTTATCGCTTCTTTATTTGCGTCTTTAGTTGCGCCGAAGAAGTATTTTGTCTCAACCTCATATTCGCCTTCGGGAACGAGTTTACCGCTATAATCAGCCGCGTTTTTCAAAATGATAGAAGGTTCGCCGCTACTATCAAATTGACTCATAATAACATTGCCGCCCTGTAAACCCTCAACTTCCAATTCGCCGATTTCGTAAGTAATTTTCTTTACGTTGACGTCAAACGTCTTATTGACTGTAAAAGTCCCGTCATAGGACGTAATAGCCGCAGTCAACTGAACAATAGTATCCTCGGCGGGTCTAGTTACGTCTACAGCCGCTACGGTATGCTTTGAAACACCTGTACCAATGCCTTCGCCAATTTTTAAGATATTTTCATCGGAAGAAGTCCAAGCAATCGTGCAATCCAACATTTCGGTTATAAGCTCGAAATTCTGGAAGCAAGAGTTTAAATCAGTCTGAACATAAATTAACGATTCAACAGATCTTGTAACAGCCTGAACAGCATTTTTTACGTAGTTACTATCTGTCATGAAAGTATAATCGTAGTGAGGATATTCTTCCCAACTGCTCTTTGACAAATCACAACCGATCTTATTATCTTCGCCTAAAAGCTTAGAATAATCTTTAATCTTTAAAAGATTGCCGAAATTTATTGAACGGTCCGGATTTCTGTAGTCTTCGTGAATGTCCGCACTCTTATCGTTCATACCGAAATCGTTAGTCGGCAACTCGTAGAAAATATCGGAAGCGGCAACAGCGTCAATTTCCGTACCGTCTTTACCGTTGAGATAGTCGGTGTCGATAGCACTTTCAAATTTTGACCACTTACCGTTAATGTTTAAGAGGCTGTTCGCACCTGAACCTCTATATCTGTCGTTACCGGTAAAGTTGCTTCCATTTACTACAGAAAGGACGTTAGAGAAGCTATTATAGCTGACATCTGTTCTTTCAATATCAATGTTATTGCATCTGTCTTCCATATCGATAGAAGCTGCAGAATTAATTTTACCGAAATTAGGGTTGAGTGTGGAAGCTTCAAAATCAACTTCTACATACTTACCTTTTATCTTCTCACCACCGACAAGGAAATACTCTCTCTGTCCGCCTGTCTTGGAGTTGGAACAGATATATCCATCTTCATCCAGAGCGACATAGTTATCCTTTCTCCATGTACCCGTTTCGTCCAAAATTACAAGATTGTTACTTGAGTCGACAACATAACCGTTATGGTTTACATTATAATATGCCGTTTCTTTACCTGCAGCCGTTGCGCTCGTTGTATAGAGGAAAGTCGTGTTACCGTCTTTATCGTGAATATCTTTGTACCAAATATTGTCGATTTGGGCACCGTTATTATAAGAAGTAACACCATTCACGCTGATATTGCCGGGGTTGGAGTTGTCCGTTACACCGTGCATACGGTTGTTGAATGAAAGGCAATTTTCAACGTAAACGTCGCCCGCAAGCGTAGAACCGCCGAGCTTGAAACCGTTACCGTCGCCGTCACGGGTTAGGAAAGACATTGTGTTCGCTTCGTTGAACATACTATCGTGTGCCGAACCTAGCCAATCGTTATAATCCTTCTGCGTTGTCTGAATAAAGCCGTTTTCGAATGCAACACAGTTATACAGAATAACTCTGCCAATCATACCGGTGTCCGACTTGCCATATAAATCCCAACCGTCGTCAGAGTTGCGGTATGCAATACAGCCGTCGAAAATATTGCCGTAACCTACTGTAAGCTTAGCAGCAAATCCGTCTGCATTCTCACCATAGGTTGCATCGTCGTAGTTGTTGTAAGAAGTACAGTTCTTAATCAAGTTATAGCTGGGCCACTGCTTGATATTAGTGTACTCTCCGTAGCTTCTGCCAAGCTGTAAACCAGTATCGCGGTTATTGTAGAATTCACAGTTTTCAATTATATTATAGCTGCCTCCAATATACAAACCGTTATCGCCTGCACCGCATATATCAATATTGCGCCAATAAAAATAATTTCCGTAAAGCTCTACGCCGCGGTTTGTACTGCTGAAAACCATATCCTGGAAGTTAAGAATGGTATCTTGAGTGGGGTCAGCCGCTTCGATAATGATGTAATCATCGAAACTGCCGTTTGCCGTAATTCTGACCGGATTAGAAATTCTATGTTCACCGGGTACGACTTTAATTATGGTTCCGGGAGTGAGTTCACTTGCATTATTAGCAAAGAAATCGTAGAAGTTATAAGGCGAATCAATGCTCTTACCGTCAGCAGCACCTTTTGCTGTACCGACATAAATAATCTTTGCATTTGCTTCCGAAGTCTTGTTCACGAATTCGGTAGCTTTAGGACCTGTATAAAGCTTATCTGTTTTGCACGCTGTAAGAGCTGAAGCGCCGACCGCCGAAGCAGCCAAACCGAGCGTGAGCAAAATTGAAGCTATTTTTTTACCTTTCATTATGCTTTATTTCCTTTTTAATTTTTTAGGTCTTAATTTACAGCTACACTCCCAACGGGAAAACCCGTTGAGAGTGACTGATTTTTTGTTATTATTCAATAACTTTTAGCTTAAATTAGTCTTCCTGCTTAGGGGGAAGCGCTTCCAAACTTGCCGCTGTGGCAGAAGCTGCAGCTTTTGCTTCAATACCGAACAAGTAAAGTCTTACACCTTCGGCATTGCCGGTAGCATGAAGTTTTAACGTCTGACCCGCCTCAAGCGTTACAGAAATTGTGTTAGGTTTTTGCCTATCCGAACCACTATCAACACTTACAGGTGAGCCATTATCAATTGAATAAATCAACTTACCGGCTTTATTAGAGTTATACGAATCGTTGCAACAAATTGCATAAATTCTTAATGTTATTTTTGCTTTTGCTATAAAAGTAACAGTTGTCGTAGCAACTTCCTTATCTGCCGACTTAGCGGTACGAATACCCGTTTTGAATGTCTTTTCGGAACCATCTTGCAATTCCACTTTAACAGGTTTGCTTGAATTAGGTATACCATTAGATTCACTAGCACCAACCGAATATTCCATTTCAGCATCAGCAACTGCTTTAAATAAATTATTTTCGGTTATTACGTCGTCTTTTGCCAAAGTCGCCGTTGCGGGTACTGTATCAGGAGCCAAGAATGACTGTTCATTGCTAACCGACGCAACAGATACGGTAAAGCTGATTTTTGCGCTTAAAGTTGCCGTTGCTTCACCTGCTTTTACAACCGCTTCAACGATAACTTCATATGCGGTATCACTTACAGCAAATTCATAGCCTTCCGCACCGATTTCCGTATCGTTGTAGATAAGCTTAAACGATTCAATCGTAGCATTTGCATTTTCGCCTACAATTGCATTTTCCACGTCTTCCTTAGTAAGTTTAAACTTAGCTTCTGCAGAAGCAACCTGCGTGGAAACGGTAATCTTAAGTTTTGAAGTTATGCCGGATACACCCGGAACAGCGGAATCAACAATAATAGTTATTGTCGCTGTCTGACCGCCATATGATACTGTAATTTCCTTAGAGCCGGGAACAGTTTCGAAATCAGCAGGCACATCGAATGTGCAATCTGCAGTAACGTCGGTATCAGCCGAATCGCAAGTAACGTTGTTAACGCCCGTTGCCTTTACGGTATATAAGGATTTAACGCTATCAAACGTGGTGCCTAAGTCTACGTGATGCTCTCCTTCGCCGCTGTATTTTACGCTTAACTTGGAAGTTTCAACAGTGCCGCCGAGTTCGATTTTCTGATTGCCTTCGCTGCTTACAAGCTGGTCAAGCTGAACGTAAGTATAGCACATTGCTTTTATATTGGTAATGTAATATACTCCGGCTTTTGGAATAGTGAATTCAATCTTTGTATCAACTTTAGCAGCTATTTCCTTAGTTTCGCCAACCTGCTCAGTAAATACAGCCTTATCATCTGTGAAATCGGCCGCGCCGTATACAGAAACACTTCTACCTGTTGCATCATTCGAGTTATTATAAGCATATACGGTAAGCGTAGCTGAACCGTCTACCTTTACTTTAATATATCTTGTAGCTTTGCTTGCATTCGAATCACCGTTAGTCTTCAATCTCTTAGCAAAATACTTTCCGTCAGCCGATTTATTGTGGCTGTCGATCGAACCGGAGCCTACGGACAAAATTTCAAAACGTCCATCCTGTAAGCTGACAGCTTCGCCTTCTTTAATGAGTGTCTCCTGCGCAGCAGTTAAACTGTTGAAATTCAGCGCGAATGACTGCGTAACCTGAGTGTTGTCTGCAGTAACTTCATAATTTACGCTACCCAATACAGCACCGCCGTAGGTCAAGGTTGCGGAGCCTGTTCCTGCTTTAGTTGTGTCAATGGAGCTAATCGTAACAAGATTAGCAACAACAGCTTCCTTGTCGCCGTTTGCACGGGTTGCTTCGAAAGTCCATGTGGAAGTCATACTGTCGGTTACGGATTGTGCCTGAGTTGTAGTACCTGTTTTAAGGGCTATTTCCGTAATAGGGTTATTAACCTTTATAGGAACGTCTTTTGCAATATTTTCACCGCCCGTTACGTTTACAAGTTCAATGCCAAGTGTATAGCCACCGTCTTCCTTAATTGCCGACGTATCGGTCAAAGGAGTAGTTGAGCTACCTTTATAAAGCTGTGCTTTCCAGTTAGCTGCGGGGACTTCGTCTTTCTTTTCATTTCCTGCAGCAAAGTATACCTTAAAGCCCGTAAGAGGAATATTTGCGGAAGTAGCCGTTGCGGAAAGCGTATATTCCGTTGTAACACCTTCGACGATAAGCGCATTTACACCTGCGGGCAAAGCAATTTTATCGCCCGTATTGTCACTGCCGGAGGGTGTGATTTCATAGTCGCAAAGGTCGCACTTATTGTCCTTCCCCTCTGCACCGGTTGCATTAACCTTAAGGTCTACGTGAGCTTCAGTAGCGGTATGCTCGGTCGTGTGTTCGCAAGTAGCTACATGATAGTGTCCGTTTGCTCCGTCAGCTTTCCAGTCGTCGCTGTAAGTATGCTTGTGTGAGCAGCCTGCCATAACGCCTGCGCCTGCGCTTACTGCGCCTGCGATAACGAATACTGACAGAAGTTTGGTAATCTTTTTCATTATTTTCCTCCAAAAAAATTTCTTGAGTTATAACTAAAGGGCATAGTATCCCTTAAAGCCAAATATATTCTATCACGGTTTTATATCGTTGTCAAATATGAAATGAAAATTTATTGCACTTTTTGCAAGAAATATTCAAGAAATTACGGTGTGATTTGCCAATACATACAATATTTAGTATGCCGAAAAAAAATTCACGCAATTTCGGCAAAAAAAATCCGCTTATGCCGTGTTATGAAAAAGTATTAACCCGCTTCTCGCAGGT
>CAYXXB010000013.1:0-27358 GCA_964468955.1 uncultured Clostridia bacterium
GAACGCAGAAGAGGAGATTTTTTATCGAGCGTTTCGCCCGTGTAGGAAACGAAAACGGTAGGTATGTAAAGCGTTCCTTCCTTTACGAACGCGGGTGAAGTCGGGTCCCAAGCAGTGTAACCGCGCGCCATATACGTAACGCGTGAGCCGCCAGAAGGGAAGCTCGATGCGTCCGCCTCGCCTACCGTAAGGCTTTTGCCCGTAAGGCGCATAATAACCTTGTCGCCCTCAGGCTCTATAAAGCTGTCGTGCTTTTCGGCGGTAAGCCCCGTCAAAGGCTGGAACCAGTGAGTAAAATGCGTTGCACCTTTGGAAACCGCCCATTTTTTCATTGCGGATGCGACCGTACCCGCAATAGAAACGTCCAACCGCTTGCCGGACTCTATCGTCGCACGCAGTGCCTTGTATACTTCGCTAGGAAGCGTTTCTTTCTGCACTTGGTCGTTAAAGACGTTCTCGCCGAAATCCTGAGGAAGAGTCATAAAAATCTCCTTTTGTTTGTTCACACAAAATTTGTTTTTATTATATTTTATTTAACCGCCGTTGTCAACTTATAATGACGGTATAAACTTTTCACAAATGTTTATAAAGGCTATAAGCTCAGGTTATAGCCTTTATAATTCCCCGTCGTCGAACCCGTCCTCGAAGCGGGCGGGTTTAATGAGGTGACTGCCCTTGATGTCGTTATACATTTCCGCCGCGTCCTCCGCGACTATTCCCCGCTGAACGGAAGAATAACCGTGTTTTTTGCGTATTTCATCCACGCAACGCTCTAGCGTTTCCCTCTTTTTATAATCTCCGTTTGTTTCGTCGAGAGTGAGCTGCGAAGTCCCTTTATCGAACCCGGAAACGGTAACCCCCAGCGCACGTACGGCAAACGGCGGTTGAAATTTTTCTGTGAATAAATCGTATGCGTGGTTTGCTATCTCGCCGCAAAGGGCGGTATGCCGCACTTTTTTTTGCACGGAATAACTCGTCAAATCCTTATCCCGCACCCACAGATGCACAGTATCCGCAAGCCCCAACCCCGATTCTCTCAGCCTCGCCGCCACGCTTTCGGAAAGCACGAATAAAGTGCGTTTGACTTCGTTTAAGTTAGTCAGATCCTTCGGGCAGGTCATAGAATTGCCGATGGATTTCAAGTCCCTCTCGTCGCCTAACCTGCGCACTGGGCTGTCGTCCTCGCCGCGCGCGTAAATCAGCAAGGTCTGCCCGAATTTACCGAACTTGTTCACAATCAAATTATCGTCCGCGGCGGCGAGCTTTCCTATCGTTGTAAGCCCCATAGCGGAAAGCTTTGCGTTGGTCTTTGCGCCAACCATAAGCAAATCGGAAACGGGCAAGCCGTACACCACGCTTTTGAAGTTGGAAAAGGATATTACGGAAGTGCCGTCGGGCTTTTTCAAATCCGAACCAAGCTTTGCGTATATCTTGTTGAACGACACACCGACCGAAACGGTGATACCTAACTCGCCCTTTACCGCAAAGCGGATAGTATCGCCTATATGCCGCAAAAAGCCGTCCGAAAACAGCTTTTTTCCGTCCTTCTCCACATATCGTTCGCCGTCGTATTCAGGGAAAATACCCGTTGAATGTGTTACGTCCAGCCAACATTCGTCAATGCCGTAATTTTCTATATAATCTGTATATCGCGCGTAAATATCGCGCACCTTTTTGGAATACTTCATATATTCGGAAAAGTGCGGGCGCACGATAATCACCGACGGGCATTTGCGTTTCGCCTGCCAAACCGTATCGCCCGTCTTTATGCCGAACTTTTTCGCTTCCTCGCTCTTGGCAAGCACTATGCCGTGCCGCTCTTCTTCGTTTCCGCAGACGGCTACGGGCTTTCCGGAAAGTTCGGGGTTTAGCTTTTTTTCCACCGAAGCGTAAAAATTATTCAAATCGGAATGTAATACGATTCGCTCCATACCACGATTATACCACAAACTAATCCGTGCTACAACGCACATAATAAAATATTTGCAAAAAATGCGCAATACGGTTGAATTTCGCAAATTAACGCATTATAATAAAGTCAACAAATTTTAAGGAGCAACAAAATGATAGATAAGAAAATAGCAAAGCTTATTAACGAGCAGGTTAACAAAGAAATGTATTCGGGATATCTCTATTTGGATTTCGCCAATTTTTATGAAGACGAAGGCTTGGACGGATTCGCTCATTGGTACCAGATTCAGGCACAGGAAGAGCGTGACCACGCTATGATGATGCGCAGATATCTTATAGACAACGGCGTTAAAGTAACTTTTGACGCGATAGCTAAACCCGACAAGGTTTTAAAGACGGCGAAAGACCCTCTTGACGCTGGCTACGAACACGAACAGTACGTAACTTCGCTTATAAACAATATTTATGCTGAAGCGTTCGCAATCAAGGACTTCAAGACAATGCAGTTTTTGGACTGGTTCATTAAAGAACAGGGCGAAGAAGAAAAGAACGCGGAAGATTTGTTGAAGAAGTTCGAGCTTTACGGACACGACGCAAAGGGCTTATACGCGCTCAATCAGGAACTCGGCGCGAGGGTTTACACCGCAAGCACCACAGGTCCCGCAATGTAAAATTGTTCACGAAAGTCTTTTGCAAGCAAAATACTTTCCGTGAGTTGTTACGGTCGTAAAACGCTTAACGGGCGAAATCAATCCGCCCTTGCGTTTTTTCGACATTAGTCATTTAGAAAATTTTATTAAGTAAAAAGTCGATAGAGGGCGCTATCGACTTTTTTGTTATTCCGTTATCCATTTAATATCAAATAATTCGTTTGCTTCTATTTCAAATACTTTAAGCAAATTTAATATATAGTAAATGTCAGGTTCTCTCCGTCCTTGTTCCCAATTAGCATACGTACTGACGGCAATGCCTAATTTTTCCGCAACAGTTTTTTGTGATAATTGTCTTTCCTCTCGTATTTCTTTTAGCCGCGCACTAAAAAACTCTGTAATATGTGCCACTTTAAAATCTCCTTTTTTTAAGTATAACAAATTGTAGTCAAAATGACTTGACAGTAGTCATTACGACTATTATAATAATTATAGTCAAATTGACTATCGAGGTTATTTCTATGAGTAACTATAAAGAAAAATATTTTGAAGAAGCAACACAGTTCTTATTTATGTGCGGTAATAAGGACAGAAAAATTCTTTTATCACGTAAGAAAAAAGACAAAATAGGCGAGCTTGCAAGGCTTGCCTGCATTTGCTTGGTTTTCGGTTATCGGTCAATGTTTGTGCGCATTTTCGGCGAAGCGGAAAAATACTTTAACGAATTTGTTACGGGACTTGACAGCATTAACGGCAACTTCCCTCTGCTCAATGAATGGGTCGAAAAATTTATTGCAAATATCGTGGATAGCAAAATTCGTGATACTGCGCAGGAATTATGGCAGGAAAGAAAAAAGACGCTTGACCGCAATGATTTACATGCCAAACATCTTTTAAAAAATTCTTAAATAATGTGTCAAACACAGCACTACGCTTAAATACAAAGCCTACTAATCAAGTTATCCAAAACCCCGAAATACTCCTTAAAAGTTTTGGAGCAGACTTCCGCGTTTTCAATTATCACGCCGTCCGTGCGCAAGCCGGTGAGAGCAAAACTCATTGCAACGCGGTGGTCGCCGAAAGTGTTAATATGCGCTCCGTGCGGTTTTGAAGGGTACACGGTGAAGCCGTCCTCCCGCTCTTCGACTTTCACGCCCATAGCCGAAAGATTAACGCAAGCCGCTTTAATTCTGTCGCACTCCTGCCCCCGAACGTGGGCAATGCCCGTAACCGTCGTAGGTTTACTGAAAAAGGGTGCTATCGCTGCAAGCGTTAAGGCTTGGTCGGAAAACGCGGACATATTCACCGTTCCACCGTCGAAATTTTTAATCAGCTCAATAAACTTGTAGTCGCCCTGAGATGTGTGCGGCATAACCCCTTGCACGCTTATATTCGTGCCGAGAATACGGTTGATTGCATAGAAATAACATGCTGCTGAAACGTCTGGTTCTATGTCGTATTTCTTTGCCGTATATCCGCCATTCACCGTAAAACCGCCCCCGCTCTCTTCTACGGAAACGCCGAAAGACCACATCATATCAAGGGTCATATTCACGTAGTCCATACCGTGATTGCCGACTGGCACAATCCTAATCGGTTTACCCGCGCATACCGCAGTCATTAAAATTGCGGAAAGATACTGGCTGCTTTTTTCAACGTTTACGCATATCTTGTCCGCAGTATGCGCAGTACCGTATACCTTGAACGGAAAGCAGTATTCCTCTTCCAGAAACTCGAATTTCGCCCCCGCCTGTTCCAATGCGGAAATGAGCGGTTTTTGCGGTCTGCGCTTCATCTGTTCGGAAGAGTATAAAGTGAACTCGCCGTCCGAAAAAGCAAGTAGCGCAGTCAAAAACCGTGCCGCCGTACCCGCGCTTCCGACGTTTATTTGCGCGCTCTTTACGGGGATAGTTCCCCCGCAACCGTGCATTTTTACGGTGTCGCCCTCGGCTTCCGCTTTTATTCCTAGCGCCTGCAACGCGCTCATAAACGTGCAACAGTCGTCGGAAAACTGCGCGCCGTAAAGGTACGAAACGCCGTCCGCAAGTGAGGCTAAAAGCATTGCCCTCGCCGTAATGCTTTTAGAGCCGGCTACCGCAACCGCCGCCTTCGGATTGGTTATTTTTCCGTATATATTTTTTACTTCGTAATTCATTTTCTTCTTCTTAAAATATCGCCCGCCGAAAGATTATAAGGGCAGTTTACAGTATATATTTCCTGTACGCGCTTGCAGTCGTCCACATCTTCGCCTGCACTCGTTTGCGCGCTTTCAACGGAGAAAGACTTGCCGAAGTTTTCAGAAGGCGAAAGCACTTCCAGCTCGTCACCGACTTTAAATCTTCCGCGCATCTCCACCTTTGCAAATCCGTTTCCGCCCTGCACAACGTTTGCGATATAGTCGCAATCTCCTTTTGCCTGACTGTCGGTATAGTTGACAGTTTGATGGTTTTCGCCCAAAGTATACGCCGTAGTATAGTCGCGGTGCGCCGCGGTTAAAAGCTCTCTTTCGATAACGGGCGAATATCCGCCGTCAAGACATCTTCTGTAAGCGTTTATAACCGTTGCGAGATAATATTCGCTCTTCATTCTTCCTTCGATTTTGAAAGAGCAAACGCCCGCTTCCGCCATTTTGTCGAGATGAGCGGACATATTCAAATCCTTACTGTTGAAAATGTACGTGCCGCGCTCGTCCTCTTCAACGCTCATTTCACCGCTTTCCGCGCCCGCGTCGTGCTTTTTAACGGTGTAATTCCACCTGCACGCCTGCACGCACTCGCCGCGGTTGGAAGGTCTGCCCGAAAGGTAGTCGGAAAGCAGACACCTGCCCGAATATGAAATGCACATTGCGCCATGAACGAACGCTTCCAGCTCTATTTCGGGAACGAACGAATGAATTTCCGCAATCTCTTCGAGCGAGAGTTCGCGCGCAAGTATTGCACGGCTTGCCCCCTGTTCGTGCCAGAATTTTACCGCGTATTTGTTTGTCAGGTTCGCCTGAGTCGAAATATGTACGGGAAGCTTAGGGGCGGCTTTTTTAGCCGCGTAAAATACTCCGCTGTCGGAAATTATCGCAGCGTCCACACCGACCGAATACAGCAGTTTAAAATAATCTTCCAACTCGCCCAAGTCGTAATTGCGGGCGAATATGTTTGCGGTTACGTAAACCTTCTTATTTAAAGCGTGAGCGAATTGCACCGCTTGAGCAAGCTCTTCCGCGTCGAAATTATCCGCAAAGGAGCGGAGCGAAAAGGACTTACCGCCTATGTAAGCCGCGTCCGCGCCGAAATAAAAAGCCGTTTTAAGTTTGTTTAAGTTGCCCGCAGGCGCAAGTAATTCCACTTTCATTTGTTAATTCCTTTTAACGCTCATTGCCAAACCGTCGCCGACGTCTAATATGGCTGTAGATAACCCGCAATCTTCGATTACGGCGGTTAAATATTCGCGGATATGTTCTACAAGCATTTTCCGCTTTTTTGGCACGGGGACTTCGCCGTTAACCCAGCCGTACAAAAGCACGTCGTCGGCAAGAAGCACGCCGTTTGTTTTAAGCACCCTTTTCAATTCGGGCAGAAGCTTTATGTACTGCACTTTGGCGCAGTCCAAAAATATAAAATCAAAGCTTTCTTCAGAAAGAGCGGCAACGACTTCCGCCGCGTCGCCTAAACGCAAATCGCACCTTTCGGCGTGTTCTTTCAAATTGTCCTTTGCCCTGTTAAAAAAATTTTCGTCCCGCTCAATCGCGGTAAGATTAGCACCATTCAATTCTTCCAGAAGAGCAAGCGAGGTTATTCCCTCGGCGCACCCGACCTCTAAAATGTTTGTTGCGTTTTTCGCCAGAGCCATGGTCAGTATAAAGTTAAGTGTTTCACCGCTTGCAGTGGGAACTTCTCGCTCCTGCGCTTCGGCACGCAACCGAGCAACTTTTTCGCTGACCTTAAGCTTATTAAGTCCCGCTGTTCTGCTTGTCCTTTCGGGAACGGACGTATCGTTATGCGCGTAAGTAAAATCGTTATTTTCCATAATATCAAAGTTCGACGATAACTGGTACAATCATAGGAGATTGCTTCGTCTTTTTCATAAGGTAGTTTCTGAGCGCTTTCTTTATAGCGCGTTTGAGTTCGTCAACGTTGCCGACGGAAAGGTCGTAACCGCTGATTGCCCTGTCGATAACTTCACGCATTTCCTTGTTGTAATCACGGTGGAAATCGAACATAAACCCGCGCGAATTGATTGCGGGTTCGCCGATAACTTCTCCGCCCGAAACGGCTACGGAAACGATAAACAGCCCCTCTTCCGCAAGCTGGCGCCTGTCCTGCATAACAACGGAAGCGCGTTCGTCCTCCATACCCTCGCCGTCGATAAGGCGCGAACCAGAGGGAACATTATCCAGTCTCTTTATATAATTTTTAGTGACTTCCAGACAGTTGCCGATATCCGCAATGAAAATATTGCTTTCGTTCATACCCAAACTCTGCGCAAGGAGCGAATGTTTTTTCAGATGTCTGTACTCGCCGTGAACGGGAACGAAGAACTTGGGCTTTAACAGCGTGTGCATAATTTTGTGTTCTTCCTGACAAGCGTGTCCCGAAACGTGAATCTTTTCCAGGCTTTCGTACACGACGTCCGCGCCGAGATGATAGAGTTTGTTTATGACGCCGTAAATGCCCCTTTCGTTGCCGGGGATAGGCGAAGCGGAAATAATAATTGTGTCGTTTCTTCCAACCTGCATAAGCGGGTTTTCGCCGTTAGCCATTCGCGTGAGCGCGCTCATAGGTTCACCCTGACTGCCCGTGCAGACGATAACGACTTCGTCGTCGCGTAGATTCTTTGTCTTCGTTATGTCGATCAGCGAACCTTCTGGAATAGATATTTCGCCTATTTTTTCCGCGGCTTCGACTACGTTGAGCATACTCCTTCCGTTCAACGCAACCTTGCGCTTGTATTTAACCGCCAAATCTATAATCTGCTGCAGTCTGTGTACGTTTGAAGCGAACGTAGCTATAATAATTCGCCTAGCCGTATTTTCCGCAAACAGCCTGTCCAGCGTCGTTCCGACGACCGTTTCGCTCATCGTAAAGCCCGCGCGCTCTATGTTCGTACTTTCGCCCATATACAAAAGCACGCCCTTACTGCCTATGTCGGCAATCGTTTTCAAGTCGATTGGTTCACCCGCAACGGGGGTTAAATCGATTTTAAAGTCGCCGCTGTGGAAAATAACGCCCTGCGGTGTGTGAATACAGAGTGCCACCGCGCCCGCGATTGAGTGGTTGACGTTGATAAAATCGATTTTGAAACATCCAAGCTGAATACTTTCACCGCAGTTTACCACCCTTTGCTTAACGGAATTAAGCCTGTGTTCGCGCAGTTTGTTGTCTACCAAGGCAAGCGTAAGTTTTGTTCCTATGACGGTCGTATCGACCTCTTTAAGCATATAGGGAACGCCGCCGATATGGTCCTCGTGTCCGTGGGTTAAAAGCAAGCCTTTGACTTTACGTCTGTTCTCAACCAAATAAGTGATATCGGGAACGACCAAGTCAATACCGGGCGTTTCCTCAGTGGGGAAAATTATGCCCGCGTCGATTACTATTATATCGTCGCCGCATTCAATGGCGGTCATATTCTTTCCGATTTCGCCGACACCGCCGAGAAATACGATTTTAACAGAATTTTTCGGGGACTTATTCTTTGCTTTTGACTGTACGGAATTTTTTGCGCGCTTTTCCGTTATAACGGTTTGCGGCTTTTCCGCGCGCGCTTTTTTATTCTTTTTTTCTGCAACCGTTTTCGCCGCATTTACCCTTTCACGCGGCTTTTCCGCACGGTTATCGGCAACGGCTTTTCTGTTTTGTTTGCCGTTTTCCACAGTAACCGCGCCGTTTACAGGCTTTCTTATTATGTTTTTAGGCTTTTCGGATTGCTCGCGTACGGGCGCTTTCCTGCCGTTTTCCGCGTTGTTTGCGTCAAAACGAGCAAAAGGGCGCTGTCTGCGCGGCTTCTTTTCCGCCTGTATTTCCTTTTCTTTTTTCATTTATATTTTAATCCTTTAATTTTTTCAACTAAAAATTTTGGGGATGCTGAAAATTGCACCCCCTTTTTATCTTTAGTATACGGAAACAATCCGTTATTTATTTTTGCGTACGTCCTTAACCAAACCGTCGTCAATCAACTCTTCGATAGTTTCGTAAGGATACATTGCCGCGTAGTCACGCTCTGCAACGTGGCGCTTCACGCCGTCGCGGCGCGCAAGCATAATATCGATAAGCCTTATCGCCTTCTTAACGCCGCGGGGAGACTTAATCTTAACCATCATAGGCGTACCGCTCATAGACTTGTTGTCGGAAACGTCTACGTGGTGGTAAACAGAAGTCTCGAATTCCTTGGGGTCGAGAGCAAGGTACAGGCAAAGCGTCTTGCCGCGGATTTTAAATCTCGCAATAGTTTCTCTG
Organism: uncultured Clostridia bacterium; assembly: GCA_964468955.1. GTDB lineage: Bacteria > Bacillota > Clostridia > Christensenellales > Borkfalkiaceae > Coproplasma. The sequence goes on from CAYXXB010000013.1 coordinate 9,008, forward strand.
CCCTTGTTGAAGCGTTCGGCACCCCAAGCGATATTGGAATTGACTTTGTTGTAGGAAAGCAACGCCGTCTTAACCTGACCGTAGTTGTTCTTCTGCTCGTCCGTTCCCTGAATAATTCTTGCAATGAAAGAACGGTTGAACTTCATCATGTTCGCGAAGATATTTTCTATGTCCCCACCTTCGGGCAAATCGTCGTCCATATCGTCGCTGGTGATTTCACCGTCTGCGGGCACTTCGTCCAACTCTTCCATAATGTCGCTTTCTTCCATTACTTCGGGTTCGGGTTCTTCCTCTACGGCTTCTTCAACATCTTCGACTTGCTCTTCAACTTCTGCGGGCGCTTCTTCAACAACTTCCGCGTTTTCTTCTTCGCCTATCAAATCGCTTACGGTAACAAGCAGTTCTTCGGTAATCGGCTCTTCCTCGGGTTCGGGTTCAACTTCCGCAACCGCGATTTCGTTTGCCACAACCACACCGCTTTCAAGCAAACGCTTAATTTCTTCAAGCTCTTCTTCAACCTTCGAGAAGCGGTCTTCCGTGTCGTCGTTAACCTTTTCGGAAACGCTGTTTGCAATCTCTTGGCTGTCGGTCAACTGCATATCGGTCAATGCGGAAACGACTTCCTCAACCACTCTGAACGCGATAATTTCGGTATCTACGATAGGAGTTTCGGGCAGTGCGTACATAACGCCTTCAACGATTTTCATTGAAAGCATGTCGTCGTCCACCTTGGCGGGTTCGGGAATAGCCGCAACGACCGCTTCGGCAATCTTGCCCGCAAGAGCCTCGTCGTCGATGTCAACCGACTGAGGCATAGCCGCGGTAACGGCTTCGATAATCCTGCCTGCAAGAGCGTCTTCGTCGATTGCCGCAGGTTCGGGCATACTTTCCGAAATCGCATAAATAATCTTTTCTGTAATGACTTGTTCGTCCACGATAGGATCGGGAAGAGTCGAGCAAACGCCTTCGACAACCCTGTCGGCAATAGCGTCGGTGTCCACGATAGTGTTTTCGGAAATAGCCGCAACAACTCCCTGCGTAACTTTATCCGAAAGCTCGTCGCTATCCACAACTGGCGTTTCGCTGAACGCAAGCATAACGCCTTCCACAACTCTGGTAGAAAGCTCGTCGCTGTCGACAACGGGAGTTTCCGTAAACGCAGACATAACGCCTTCCACGACTTTAGAAGAAATTTCGTCGCTGTCCACGTCGGGAACGGGCATCGAGTTAATTACGCCAGCAACCACTTTGTCGGCAATGTCGTCAACGTCAATCTCGGGCAGATAGTTGGATAATACCGCCGCCGCTTTGTCCGCAATAACGTCTTCGTTGATAGTTCCTACGTTTATCTTTTCGCTTATCGTTCTTGCAAGCTCTTCGGTGTCCAGATCGTCCACGCCGCCTCTGGACATAAACGCGGGATAAAGCTTTTCCGATATGGAAGCCGCGATAACGTCGTAGTCGAGTTTGCTTTCAACCGACTTGGCGAGCGAATCGCAGCCGTCGTCGTCAACGGTAATTTCAAACTGTTCGGGTGAAATCGTGCCGACACGCTTTGCAACGCAGTCCGCAATCTCGTCCGAATCGATCGCGCCGGCAAGGTTCTTAACAACCGCGTCGGCAATAAGCTCGTCGGAAAGCGAGAAGTTCAGACGGGAAGCGATTTCTTCCGCAAGAGTGTGTTCGTCGATATCGAGCTGAGCGTGCGTCTCTTCCTGCGTCTCTTCCGACTGTTTCAGATGCTCCGCAACCGCGTAAGCAAGTTTCTGTTCGTCCACGGTTGCCGTAGCGGGAATTTCGGGCAGCGCAATCTTGTCCGCAACTTTTCTGGAAAGCTCTTCAATGTCGATGTCGCTATTGCCCGAAGCGGGAATTACAATCTGTTCCGCAACCTTGGAAGCGATGTAATCGGGGGAAACTGCTTCCTGAACGGAAACGACTGCCGCAACTCTTTCTGCGATAAGGTCGTAATCGACTTCCGCCTGTACGGGCGCGGAAGGAGCAACCGCCTCCACTTGGGGAGCGGGCATTTTTTCCGCGATTTTATCCGCAAGTTCGTCGTAATCTATATCCTCGGCAATCGCCGTGGGAACGTATATGTTTTTAGCAACGGAAAGCCCGAGCGTGTCGTAGTCGATATCCACGGGAGCCGCCGCAACGGGCTGAGCAACCGCCGTAACCTGAGGCGCGGGCATCTTCTCCGCGATTTTATCCGCAAGCTCTTCGTAATCGATCTCCTCGGCAATCGCATTGGGAACGAATATGTTTTTCGCAACGGAAAGTCCGAGAGCGTCGTAGTCGATATCGCCGATGGTTGCGGAAACGGGTTCGGCAACCGCCGTAACCTGAGGCGCGGGCATTTTCTTTGCAATCCTTTCGGCAACCTCGTCATAGTCGAACTGTTCGGCTACAGCCTGAGGCACGTAGAGGTATTTGGCAACAGTGAATCCGAGTGTGTCGTAATCTATATCGCCGATGGTTGCGGGTGCGGCGGCAACGGGCTGAGCAACCGTTGTAACCTGAGGTGCGGGCATTTTCGCCGCAATCTCTTCGGCGAGCTTGTCGCTGTCGATATCGACGACCATCGATTCAGGAATGGTGAGTTTTTCCGAAATTTCTTCGGCGAGCTTTTCACTGTCAATCTCCGCAAGGGAAGCTTCGGGAACGACGATTCTTGAAGAAATCTCGTCCGCAAGTCTGTCTTCGTCCAGCTCCACCGACGTTTCGGGAATGATTATCTTTGCCGCCACGCGGGAAGACAAATCGTCCACGTCCATAGCGATATTTTCGGGTATCTTGATAGCCGCGACGTCGTCGGAAAGCTTTTGCATCATTTTCTCGATAGTTGAGAAAACGCTCTCCAACTGAGCGGAAAGGAAATGCATTTCTTCCTTGAACGTTTTACTCTGGTCATCAATCTTTTTAAGGATTGTAGCGTAATTTTCCGCACGGGACGAACCGAGAGCCGCCTCAACAGCGCTCATCTGCTGGGACAGCTTATCCATTTTCATCAGGATAACGTCTGCTTTCGTCATTGCGTTCTTGTTAGAATCACTCATTTTTTCACCTCAACCGAAACAAATGCTTTGCCGTGCGCCCGTTTTTTACGTTAGTCGCGGGATATACACGCGCCAATGCACGCGATTATACATTATTACTCTTTAATTAGTTTACAACATTTTTAGCAAATTGTAAATATAATTAAAGTAATTTTTTGGCGAATTATCAAATTTTTTTTGTAAAATACACGCTTGAACGCGTCCCCGCCGAAAGCGCCCGTGCGCAAAAGGCGTAAACGTTTGAAAAGTTAAAACCCTAAAAGCTCTCCGCGGCATAAAATAAATTGTTAAATGTTATTCAATTTGCTTGTATATTGTTGCAGTTTATTGTATAATAATTCTTACACAGCCGTCCGTCGGCGGAATTTATGCGCATTAACCGCATAATATCACGCTTTAAAACACAATCGAAAGGCGCACGGCGGTCGAAAGAGAAAAAAATTTACCTAGTGAGGTTTAAAAAATGAGAGTATACAATTTTGCCGCAGGGCCTTCCACCCTCCCCTTAGAAGTCCTTAAAGAGGCGCAAGCCGAGTTTCTCGACTTTGCGGGAACGGGAATGTCCGTAACGGAAATTTCCCACAGAGACAAAGCTTACGACGCCGTAGTAAAGGAAGCAGAAGCGCTGACAAGAGAACTTTTAGAAGTTCCCGACGACTACGCGGTCATTTTCGTACAGGGCGGCGCAAGCCAGCAGTTCGCGGCAATTCCCCTTAATATGATGCACAACGGAAAAGCCGACTATATAGTAACGGGCAACTTCGCGAAAAAGGCTTGGCAGGAAGGTCAGCTTTACGGCGAAGCTATAAAAATAGGCGACAGCTCCGACAAAACTTACACGTACATTCCCGACGTGGATAAGCTCAACTACACCGAGGGCGCGGATTACGTGCATATCACTTCCAACAACACGATATTCGGTTCGCGCTATTCCAAATTCCCCAAGTGCAAAGCTCCGCTGGTTGCGGATATGTCCTCGGAAATTTTCTCCCGCAAGGTTAACGTTGCGGACTTCGGCGTAATATATGCAGGCGCGCAGAAAAACCTTGCGCCCGCAGGCGTAACTATCGTAATCGCAAAACGCAGCCTTATCCAAGACCCTTTGAAAATCTGCCCGACAATGCTCAGGTGGAAAGTGCAGGACGAAAACGGTTCGCTTTACAACACTCCCCCCGCGTTCTCCATTTATATGGCTAACCTCGTACTCCGCAATCTCAAAAAGAAGGGCGGCGTGGAAGAGATGAACAAAGCCGACGAATACAAGGCGGGACTTTTGTACGACTTTATCGATAATTCCAAGCTTTACAAAAACTACGTTCAGCCCGAGTTCCGTTCGATAATGAACGTGCCTTTCGTGACGGGCAGCGACGAACTCGACGCAAAGTTCATAGCCGAAGCCAAGAAGGCGGGCCTCGTTTCCTTAAAAGGTCACAGACTTGTCGGCGGCATGAGAGCTTCCATCTACAACGCAATGCCCGTCGAAGGCGTGCAGGCGCTCATCGAATTTATGAAAAAATTTGAAACGGAGAACAAATAAATGGCGGATATACTTAAACTAAACGCAATCTCTCCCCTTGCGGACGAATATTTTAAGGGCTGTAATTACAGCGACAGCATAGCCGACCCCGACGGCATTATGGTGCGCAGTGCGGCCATGGCGGACTATCCCGTAGGCGCAAAGCTTTTGGCGGTTGCACGCGCAGGCGCAGGTACTAACAATATCCCCGTAGCCGATTACGCGGCGAAGGGCATAGTCGTTTTCAACACGCCGGGCGCCAACGCGAACGCGGTTAAAGAATTGGTGCTTTGCGAACTCTTTTTGGGCGGAAGAAAAATCACCGAAGCAATTGATTGGGTAAAGACGCTCAAAGGCACGGGCGACGCTCTTTCAAAGACGGTTGAAAAGGGCAAGTCGAATTTTGTCGGATGCGAAATCACCGGCAAAACGCTCGGCGTTATCGGTCTTGGCGCGATAGGCATTGCGGTTGCAAATTCCGCGCTTTCGCTCGGTATGAACGTCGTAGGCTGCGACCCCTTCCTCTCCACCGCGAACGCGCTTCTTCTCAACCCCTCGGTCAAGGTCGTTCCGACCCGCGAACAGGTTTACGCTCAGGCGGACTTCATCACCGTTCACGTGCCTTTGACACCCGACACGAAGGGAATGTTCAACGATAAGACGATAGCTATGCTGAAAGACGGCGCGGTGCTTATCAACAATTCCCGCGGGGAGCTTGCGGAAGAAGAAGCCGTTATAAAGGCTTTGGAAAGCGGCAAGCTCGGCAGATATATAACCGACTTCCCCTCCGATAAGCTTATCGGCGTAAAGAACGCGATTTGCGTTCCCCATCTGGGCGCGAGTACCCCCGAAGCGGAAGACAACTGCGCGGTTATGGCGGCGAAACAGCTTAAAGCGTATCTTGACGACGGAAACATCACAAACAGCGTCAACTATCCCGCAGTGAACGCGCCGAGAGAGGGCAACGCGAGAATTTGCGTGCATCACAAAAACGTGGCTAATATGATTGCGCAATTCACGGCGGCGGTTTCCGCAAAGGGCTTGAATATCGCAAATATGGTAGACAAATCCAAAGGCGAATACGCATACAGCATAATCGACGTAGACGGCACACCCGACAAATCCCTTGCCGATAATATCGCGAAAATCGACGGCGTTATCCGCGTAAGAATAATATAAAAAGTTCACGCAAATCTTTTGCTAATGCAAAATTTTTGCCGTTATTTTATCACTGTTGTCATAAAACGCTTAACGGGCGAAATCAATCCGCCCTTACGTTTTTCGGCGTACAGTAATTTGAAATTACTTTTTCAAAAAAGAATAAAAGGCAAAACCTCTGGGCATAATGTATTGCAAACAGTATATGCACGGAGGTTTTTTATGTCCAAGAAAAAACGCAAAATACCCAAACTTACGGACGAACAGTACAACGAATATATCGCCGTATTGAGAGACGACGCATCGCTGTATATGCCCAACGGAAAGGAATTCGTTCCCCCCGAAATAGACGTACGCAAGCCCGAAAAAAAGAAGGGCGAATGAGTTTACCTAGGCAATATCCTTAAATTAACTATAAAAAAGCGGTGCAATTTTGCTTTGACAAAATTGCACCGCTTTATTTTTACCCCTCCAGCTCCTCTTCTATCTTACTTTTAATTTCCGCTATTTCATTAAACAAATTTCTTATTCTCTCCAACAGATTAGGGCTTGGCTGTTTGTAATACGGCAATTCGGAAAAACTTCCGCAACAGTCTTGCGAACTCACGTTACCTTGGCTTCTGATACAGTAACCCGTATCTGCTCTTATATAATGCCTGCTGCCCTTCGTATAATATCTGCTGAAATACCTGCAATTACTACATTTTTTAGTTTCTTCCTCCATCTTTTTAAAACCTCCGATTATCAATATGTTGATATTATTATGTTATCAAGATTTTGATAAGTCAAGCAATTTATCAATATTTTGATACAAATTAATATTAGGTAATAATTATGTTCGGAAAAGAAATTAAAAGAATACGAACTGAACGGGGTTTAACCCAAACCGAATTAGCCAAAGCAACAGGTTTGCCACAAAACACAATCAGTTGGATAGAAAGCGATAAAGGAATAGCTAATATTTTGCAATGTAAAATACTTGCTGATTACTATGAAATATCTATTGACGAACTTATAGGCAGAGAGTATAACGACTAACCTATGGCAATCATAAAGGGCGATAGCAAACGCTATCGCCCTTTTTAATTATTCTATATATTAAAGTAATATGCAGATAACTCCGCCCTTGCCTTCGTTCACTATGCGGGTAATAGTGCGGCGCATTTTGTTTCGGGTATCTTCCTGAATACCGCAAACCTTGCCTTCCAGTCCTTCCTTTACCATACTGCGCAGCGACTTACCGAACAGGCTGGTATTCCAAGTTGCCTGAGGGTCGGTTTCGAATCCGTTCATAATGCCGTTGACCATATCTTCACTTTGCGAAGCAATACCCATAATGGGATTGACTTCGCCGCTTACGTCCACCTTAACTACGTGATAGCTCGGCGCCGTTGCTCTTAATCTTATGCCGACGTTTCCGCCCTGACGCACAAGCTTGGGTTTATCCAGACTCAAATCGTCGTCGTCGGGACGGACGATTCCGTAACCCGTTGCCTTTGCGCAATCGAACGCGTCGCGCACCTTGTCGTAACTTCTCTTGGCAAGGGAAGCCTGCGCCACGTAGGACATAAGCGAACCTTCGTCGCAAATTTCTTCACCGGAAATTTCGGAAAGCATTTTAAAGAACACGCCCTCGCGCAGGTTTGCTTCTATTACCGCCTTGCCAGTCGAAAGAGAGAGGTTCACGCCCACTTCTCCGTTCCAGAATTCGCAGTCGGAGAACATTTCGTCGAACGCCGAACACTCGCGCATAACGCTGACCTTTTCCGCCGCGTTCTTAACCCGCACAAGCAGTTCGGAAATTGCGGAACTGTCCGCAGGCATAACGCGTATCCAGTCGGGAATTTTCACGTCTATGGAGGTTACGGGGAATTCGAAAAGCACAGCACGCAACACGTTTAAAAGCTCGGCAGTGGTCGCCTTTTCACAGTTGATTGCTTCAACCGCACAGTCATACTTGGCTTCCAATTCGCTTTTAAGGCTGCGGGCGGAAGGGGAATCGGGGTCGGCGCAGTTAAGCACAACAACGAACGGTTTGCCTATTTTTTTAAGTTCTGCAACAGTCCTTTCCTCTGCGGGAATATAGTCCTCGCGCCCTATGCCCGTAACCGAGCCGTCGCACGTTACGCACAGCCCTATTGTGGAATGATCGCGTATAACCTTCTGCGTACCGAGAGCCGCCGCCTCCGTGAACGGCAGCGGTTTATCGCTCCACATAGTGTTGACCAATCTGGGCGCTCCGTCTTCTTCGAACCCGTTCGCACCCGCCACGGCAAACCCTACGCAGTCGATAAGCCGAACGTTTGCTTCGGCGTTATCGATAACCACCTTCGCCGCCTTTGCGGGAATAAACTTGGGTTCGGTTGTCATAACCGTTCTGCCCGCGGCTGATTGGGGAAGCTCGTCAATCATTTCCTGCAAGCCGTTTCCGTCGGCGTTGGGTAAAACCAGTTCGGTCATAAACCTCTTTATTAAAGTAGACTTACCCGTACGCACGGGACCCACAACGCCTATGTACACGTCGCCGCCGCTTCTCGCCGCTATATCCTTATAAATACCGTCATCTAACATAACTTTCCTCCGCTTATTCGTTACGTTTAATATCATATTAGACGGCGTAAGAAAATATGCACACTAACGGATATAATTATTTAAAAAGAAAAAACGGCGCAACACGTGCGCCGCTTATCAACGGAAAACTATTCAGCAAGAGTATTCATTTCGTAATAGAAATCTTTCATCTCTTCTTTGTTCTTAAATACGGCAATGAACATAGTGTCGCCCATCGCGCCCGAAAGCACTTTGGGTACGCGGCTTATCATTTTGATACTGCCGCCGAATTTGTCCACGATTTCCTGTTCGTGGAATTTATAATTTTTGCCGTCGCGCCTGCCCGAGTATGCGCAGTAATACCGTTCGCCGACTTTTAAATCCGTCTTGCCGAACGCTATCATATCCGCCCACACCTTGTACACGTCGATAGAGTTCGCATAGTTCATCATATCGGGGGAAATACCGCCCGAAGGACGCATATTGACTTCGAGGGCAACCACCTCTCCTTTCTTTCCGATATGCTGGTCGCAAGACAACCTGAAGAACTCGAAATGCACGAAACGGTTTTTAACGCCGAACGCCTTCAGCGCGCGTCTACCTGCGTCGCGCACGTCGTCGGGAAGATGCTTCTGAATATAGAATACGCTGTTATCGTTTTCGTTCACGATATCCATAAACGACTTAGGGGAAACGTTGCCCGTTTCGAAAATGGGTTCACCCTCAGAATTCACAATAGCGTCGTAAGTGTTTATTTCGGCTTTGATAAACTCTTCCATTATATATTTAACGTCGGGCTTGTCCGCAAAGAACGCTTTAAGCTGTTCGCCGTTTTCAATCTTATAAGTGTCGTTTGCACCCACGCCGTTATCGGGCTTGACGATTACGGGATAACCCACTTCCGCAATAAACTTTTCGCAGGTCTTCAAGCTTGTCACAAGGCAATAGCGGGCGGTTTTTATACCCGCCTTGTTATAGCACTTTTTCATCTTAGACTTGTACTTGACCTTGGGCATATCTTTACTCTTGAAGCCCGAAGTTATGTTGAATTCCGTCCTCAGCTTTGCGTCGTTTTCCAGCCAGTATTCGTTGTTGCTTTCCAGCCAGTCTATCTTGCCGTAACGGAAAGTGAAGAAAGCCACCGCGCGGAAAACCTCGTCGTAGTTTTCAAGGTCGGGTACTTTGTAATACTCCGTAAGGCTCGCTTTCATCTCGTCGGAAAGGTTGTAATATTCGGCGTCGCCGATACCCAAAACGTTAAAACCGTTGAACTTCAATTCCCTGCAAAACCGCCAGTAATTGTCGGGGAAATTAGGTGAAATAAAAATAAAATTTTTCATAAATTATTCCTTTGAAAAATGCGTTCACTGCCGCATATTGCGGGGTCTACGGCATTTTTCTGTAATTGGTCAATTTTTACTGTTTTTAAGGTCAAAAGCCGCGTTAAACGGCATATATTAGGGGGTTAACGCCTTTTTTCGACTGAATTTTACTTGGATTTAAAGCCTAAAACCGACATAAAAAACGGTATTTCTTTTTCCCAGCTAGCTTCGCTATGAGCGCCGTTTAAAACTATCCTTGCGCTCACCGCAACGCCCTTATCGCACAGCGTTTCAAACGTTTTCGAAAACCTTTTTTTCTGCGCTGAGTGATTGCCGAATTCCTTCGTTCCGTAGTCCATAAACAGCACGCAGTTTTTATGAAAATTGCCTCTTTCTATAAAGGCGGGCAACTCGCCTCCGCCCACCCACAAGCTAGGTGAAAGCGCCGCTCCGCCGCCGAAATATTTGCCGTATTTAGCAAGGGCGTAAATTGTCATCAGCCCGCCCATGGAACTGCCGGCGATAAAAGTGTTCTCCCTGTCGGAAAGTGTTAAATAGTTTTCGTCGATGAAATTTTTGAACTCGCCGACGAGCCAGTCCATATACTTCTTGCCCCGCCCGATTATATGTCTGCCGTGAAAATCGAACGATATCGGCGAATATTCCGAAAGGCGCATATCCCCTTCATGGTTGCACTCCGCCGCGGCGATAATTACCTGCGTTTTAGTCCTGTCCAGATATTCTTCCAACCCCCAGCACTTGCCGAAAGTCGCCTCTTCGTCGGTAAACAGGTTATGACCGTCGAACATATAAATCACGGGATAACGCTTATTGCTGTTTTCGCCGTAACCTTTCGGAAGATAGACGAAGTAAGTTCTCTCCTTTTCGCCGCTGAGTGCGGGAATTTTCACTTTTCCGCGAACGACCATACTTTAAGCCTTTATCTTGCTTTGAATGAATTCAAGCACGTCCTCATAAACCTGCGGCGCACAGTCGTCGTTTAAGATTTCGTGTCTGCCTCCGTGATATATCGTGAGCGAAACGTCGTCCAGTCCCGCTTTCTGATAGCGTTCGTAAACCTTTATAACGCCTTTGGAAAAATCGCCGACGGGGTCGTCCGCACCCGCAACAAGATAAACGGGCAGTTTCTTGTCCGTTTTCTTAAACGTGCGCTTTTTGCACGCTTCGCCTAAAATCGAGAACAGCCCGAAGAACGCGTTGCACGTGAACGTTATTCCGCACAAATCGTCGGCAATATAATTATCTACGTTTTCCTTATTGCGCGAAAGCCAGTCAAAGTCGGTACGCTTCTCGAACTTTTTATTGTACGCACCGAATGCAAGTCCGTCTATAAACTTGCTATGATGCTTCCAGCCCTTAAATAGTGCCACAAGCCGCGTCATAAACTTTGCAGACCCCGTCACCGCCTTGCCCTTGAAGCCCGTACCCATAACGACGGCGCCGGTCAGTTCGCTGCCGTAAAGCGAGATATATTTTCTGCAGAAGAACGAACCCATCGAATGTCCCATAACAAAGTAAGGCACACCCTCGTACTTAGGTTTTATAAGTTCCGTTAAAGCGCGGATATCTTTGAGAACGGGTTCGTAGCCCTTCTGCGCCGCAAAGTAACTGTAACAGTTTTTATCCGCAACCGATTTGCCGTGACCCAAGTGGTCTTCCGCGCAAACCGTTATTCCGTATTTATTTAAGTATTCTGCGAACGGAGCATATCTTTCTGCATACTCCGCCATTCCGTGGATAATCTGCAACACAGCTTTCGTTTCGCCTTCGCAAGGCCATAAGCACGCGTGAATAGTTGTTTTACCGTCCGAAGAGGGGTAATAAATTTCCTGCATTTACTCACCTTTTTATTTGTTTTTACCGTACTCGATTACTTATTTTTCAATTTATCAAAAGCCGCTTTCGCCATCAGCTCGTAGCCGTATTCGCTCGGGTGAAGATGGTCGCCGCTGTCGTTTCCTACGGCAAACGAAGTTATATCGTTTTCGGCTCTGACAGCCTTGTCAAAGTCGATTATTTGGGTTCGTTCGCCCATATTACGCACCCAATCGTTAAATTTCTGCCTCATTTCCTCTCTGAAAGGGGCGTAAGTGCGCCAGCCGTTTATTGGCAAAAGCGTACCTAAATACACCTTTAGCCCGTATTTTTCGGCAATATCTATGTATTCGCAAATCCCCTCTTCAAGCTCCTCTATCGTAGGCAAATCGCTCATAGGGCGGAAGGGATTTACTTCTATCCCAACGGGATGAATAATATCGTTTATGCCTTGTTGGATAATCACGCCGTCCGCACCGCTTACGGAGGCAATCTCTCTTTCGAATCGATGCTTACCGCTCAGCCCGTAGCTTTCGTAAGTTATGCACTTATATTCCCGCAGAACGCGCGTACCGCTCGCCGCCCGCCTGATTACGGCAGTTTTGTTGTACGCGTCATCCATACAAAGCTTGGCAAGACAGTCGGGATAGCTTTGCGCCGTCAAGCTGTCGCCGTAGCATATCACGCATTTATTATCATCGTCCGTGTACACGTCTACGCCCGTCAGAAAGTAAAATGTGGACGTCGTTCGGGTATAGTCGAGGGGTAACACTGGCGAAAGCGCATAATTTCCCACAGAATAGAAGCCTTTGGTGAGCGGACCTTTTATAACCACGGCGGAACGCATAAGCGTAAAATCCCGCAGATAAAAGCTTACGGTAAGCGTTGATTTCGGTTTGACGGATATCTCCACTTCGTCGGAGAATATCTCTTCCCCTGCATGGATAGTTACGCTTTCGCTGCCGCCGAACGTTACCGTTTTTGCACCTTGAAGCGATAGCTCCCTGTCGCCCGCGGACTTCGCCACGGTAACGCAGTTAAGCGTAACGTCTTCCGTTCCGCAGAAGTTGGAAAAGTGCAACCTCACCTTTGTTCCGCCCAGTGCGCATACAACGGGATAGCGCAGCGTTATATCTTTTGCGTAAGTTTCGGGTTTATGCTCCGCAACCGAAGTCGCATTGCCCCACGCCGTAACCCACTTCATCAGCTTTCGTCATCCTTTTTGAAATATTTTTTCAGTCCCTTGAAAAGCTCACCGTTGCACGCTTCCAAAAAACCTTCCGCACGCGAGGGTGAAAGATCCCTGAATTGCAAAAGCGAACGCATGCATAGCCAGCTCATAGTCCCCGCCTTAACTCTGTCTTTCGAATGAGAATTAAACCAGACAATCAACCACAATAATTTACCGAAGATTCCCTTACAGCGCCGCAGTTCTTCTTGAACGGGCGTATCGTAAGTTGCGACAACGCGCTTGCCTTCGCTCTTATCGATAACGACGTCGGGGGTAATGTTGCCCAGAAAATAATTTTCGTATTCGGTTTTATGCGAGCTTTCACCTGCAAAAACACAACCGTTCGGCACGTCGTCTTCGGTTATTTCAACCGACCCGTAATGATAAGCGCGGCTGCTGTCTAAATTTATCGTGACTTCATACTTCCCGCCCGCTTCCCAGCAGTGCGTTTCCGCGTTCCATCTGCGGAAAGAGTAATCGTCGAACGGCAGGAACACTTCCTGCATTTCACCCGCTTTAAGATAAACCTTCTTGAAAAGTTTAAGCTCGAACGGACTGTCCTTGAGCGCGCGGGCAAGCGATTTAACGTACACCTGCACCACCGTCGCCCCGTCCCTGTCGCCTTTATTTACGACGGAGAAAGATGCGCCCTCGCGCGTTATTTTTCCTTTGGTTATCGCAAAAGACGTATAGCTCAGTCCGTACCCGAACGGATATTTTACAGGTACGTCTAAAGCGCCGAAATATTTATAGCCCACGTATATTCCCTCGGCATAGTCCGCCTTGTAAGGAGATACGTTATACACCGAAGAGCAGGGATAATCGGAATATTTTAAAGGGAAGCTCTCCGCAAGTCTGCCCGACGGATTAATTTCACCCGTCAGTATTTTGGCGACCGCTCTCGCCCCGCTCTGCCCAGAAAGATGAGCCAAAAGCAGAGCGTTCGCATTTTCGTCCCAATCGGTTTTAACCGCACTGCCGCAACACAGCACGGCTACTACTTTCTTGCCGAGGGCTGAAACGCGCCTCAATAAATCCGTCTGATTGCGGTTGATTTCTATGTTGCTTCTGTCACAGCCTTCGACCTCCTGTCTTTCCGTCGTGCCAAGGCAGAAAACTATCGTGTCTGCTTTCTTTGCAAGCGAAAGCGCCTGTCTTGCAAGAATTTCGTTCTTGCCTCCGAAACGCTTAAATCCGCGGGCATAACCTATGCAATTAAGCCCGCTGTTTTCAATTGCACCCAATATATTATCCAACGAATAGGGATTTACCTCCGAAGAACCCGCCCCCTGATAGCGCGGTACCTTTGCAAAATCACCTATAACCGCTATTTTTTCGCTTTTGTTCAACGGCAGAGTTTTACGTTCGTTCTTCAGCAGAACCATACTTTCCGCCGCCGCCTTTTCTGCGAAAACGTCGTGTTCGGCAAAGTCGCAGGGCTTGCGGTAAATGCTGTCGCACCTGCGCCCGAACGCGCTGATTCGTTCAACCGCCGCATCGACTACTTTCTCGTCCAGCTCGCCGTTTTTAACCGCGGTGATAATTTCAGGTGCGGAAAGCTTGCACGCGGGCATTTCCAAATCGGCGCCTGCCTTCAACGCCGCAACAGGATCATGACTGCCGCCCCAATCGGAAACGACAAGTCCGTCAAACCCCCATTCGCCGCGCAATATGTCGGTTAAAAGCTGTTTATTCTGATTGCAGTATTCGCCGTTCAACTTGTTATATGCAGACATCACCGCGCCCGCCCCGCCCTCTTTAACGGCAATTTCAAACGCGGTGAGGTAGGTTTCACGCAGAGTCTGTTCGTCAACCCTGCTGTCGCAATACATGCGGGCATATTCCCTGTTGTTTGCCGCAAAATGTTTAAGACACGCCGTAACGTTTTTCGACTGAATACCGCGCGTATATGCCGCCGCCAGCTTACCCGAAAGGTAGCCATCCTCTGAAAAATACTCGAAATTTCTGCCGTTTAAAGGACTGCGTTTAATGTTCAGACCGGGACCGAGAACCATACCGACGCCGTAAACAATCGCCTCTTCGGCAATGCGCTTTCCCACTTCGAAACAAAGTTCTTCGTTAAAAGTACTCGCCATAGCCGAAGCCGTGGGGAAGCAGGTTGCGGGAAGAGAAGCCCCCATACCCAAATGGTTGGGGCTTTTTTCCTGCGGGCGCAGTCCGTGCGGTCCGTCCGAAAGCTTGGCAGCCGAAAGCCCGATTTCGGGACAACCTTTGGTCTCCCAAAAGCTCGCCCCCGTAAGCAATTCGGCTTTCGTTTCTATATCAAGTTGTCTGATGCCGTCTTTTAAGTTCATCTGTAAATAACCAACCGAAATATTTGGAAAACGGAAAAAATAACGTCAATGCGCACTATCCGTAATATATAAAACTCCATTTTTTATTATAACATTAAATGACGCACTTTGCAATATTTAATTGCAAATCCGTCGCCATTTTTTTGTTATTTTATGGTGCAAAAAGTCGTGTACGGAAAACGTTACGGCATCGGGGGCGCAGTTTTACTTTTGCCGCGTTTTAAAATTTAAGGAATTATTAAAGATTTATGCCTCAGGAAATGTTATAATTAAATCGGAGGAGCGTTATGAAATACAATTGCCTTATCGTGGACGACGAAAAAATGCTTGCGGACAGCACTGCGGAATACTTCAACCTTTTCGGCGTAAGTACGGTTGCTGTTTACGGTGCGGACACTTGTCGGAATTTCTTCAATGACAATACTGCCGAACTCATTCTTCTCGATATAAATCTCGAGGACGGTAGCGGTTTCGACTTATGCAGGGAACTTAGGAAAACGACTACAATTCCCATACTTTTCATTTCCGCACGGACTAGCGACGACGACAAGATTGTCGCACTCAATATAGGCGGAGACGATTACGTTCAGAAGCCCTATTCACTCGGCGTCCTGCTAGCTAAGGTAAAGGCGGTTTTAAAGAGGTTCGGACAAACCTCCGATTCCGAATATTCAGACGGATATCTGATGGTAAATTTTGCGGCAAAACAGGCATATGTCGGGTGCAATTCAATAAAACTGACCGCTCTCGAGTTTAAATTGTTGTCGTATTTAATTGAAAACAAGGGCAAAGTTATATCCAAAAAAGAGCTGTTTGAAAATGTCTGGGAGGACAAATTCACGGGTGACGGAACGCTGAACGTGCATATAAGAAGACTTCGGGAAGCTATAGAGAAAAACCCGAACACTCCCGAATATATCCAAACCATATGGGGCGACGGATACAAATTTAACGGTGGCAACGTATGAAAAAGCAACTATTTTTAATCGGATTTATTGCCGTGTTCATAGCCGAAATAATCGCGCTTATCGTCTTTGCCGAACAAGCTCCCGACTCCTCGCAGGACACGGTTGCGGTAAACGAAGTCGTGCAGTCGGTAACGCAAGATTTTAATTTACTCGAGCATCATAATCCCTCTACTTCTCTCGATTACGTTGTATTGGACGAAGAAGGTAATATTTTATATAAAACACAAACGGGTCTTTCGGAAAGCGTGAACGAAGCAATTGCGCACAGGGATACGGTTCTCGATATTTCAAGTGGTAATGCCGTAGTCGGCAAGGTCATCATATACAACGACGGAGCGCAGACCCTGCAATCGCAAAAGCGCACGACAATTATCGTTTTTTCGGTTGCAATCGCCGTAAGTGGCGCAATATGTGCCGTTTACGTGCTTTATATGTACAAATCCATCGTCAAACCCTTTGCAAAATTAAAGGGCTTTGCCCAGCGCGTTGCTGGCGGCAATCTCGATGTTCCTCTCGAAATGGACAGGAAAAATCTTTTCGGCGCGTTTACGGAAAGCTTTGATATTATGCGCAGTGAACTTAAGAAATCCCGCATTGCCGAAGCTCAGGCGAACGCTAGCAAAAAAGAATTGGTCGCAAAACTTTCCCACGATATAAAGACGCCCGTTGCGAGTATTAAAGCCGTTTCCGAAGTCGGGCTTGCCGTTGCAAACAGCGAAAAAGACAAAGCGAACTACACGCAAATTATAGGCAAAGCCGACCAGATAAACACTCTTGTTACAAATCTGTTTACGGCAACGCTGGAAGAGCTGCAACAGCTCACGGTAACGCCGTCAAATATCGAAAGCCGCCAAGTTCAAACAATGCTTGAAAACGCCGACTATCTCAACCGCGCGAAAATTTCAAAGCTGCCAGAATGTCTGGTGTATGCCGACGGCTTGCGCCTGCAACAGGTGTTCGATAACATCTTTGCCAACTCCTACAAATACGCAAAAACGGAAATCGCCGTAGCGGCTGAAAAAACAGATAACCGCATCAACGTAATTTTAGAAGATTTCGGCGGCGGCGTACCGCAGGAAGAATTACCCGTACTCAAAGAAAAGTTCAGGCGCGGGAGCAATTCCGCAAACACCGAAGGCGCTGGGCTGGGGCTTTATATTTCCGACTACTTTATGAAAGAAATGAAAGGCGAACTAAATATAGAAAACGGCGACCACGGTTTAAAAGTAACCGTTACCCTGTTGTTAAGCGGAAAGAATTAAGAAATATTTAAGAATATTTTAAAGTCATTTAAGGATTAATTGAGGTATATTACGGGGGTAAAGGAGAAATTTTATGAAAAACACGCTTCTTAAAACCGAAAATTTAAGCAAGACCTTCTCTAACGGAGGTCAACAGCAACACGTACTGAAGAACATCGACCTCGAACTTTATCAGGGCGATTTCACTGTAATTATGGGCGCGAGCGGAGCGGGCAAATCCACGCTTTTGTACGCCCTTTCGGGAATGGATACCCCCACCCTCGGCACTATCACTTTCGGGGATAAGGTCATATCCGATTTATCGCAGGACGGACTTGCAATATTCCGCCGTGACCACTGCGGTTTCGTATTCCAGCAAATTTATTTAATCGACGGGATGTCGGTAATGGACAACGTGCTTTGCGCGGGACTGCTTGTAAGCAAAGATAAAAAAGCGCTTGTGGCAAAAGCCAAGCAGCTGTTTTCGGCGGTGGATATATCAGAGGAAACGCAAGGCAAATTCCCCACCCAGATTTCAGGCGGCGAAGCTCAGCGCGTGGGTATAGTCCGCGCTCTTATTAACTCCCCCGAAATACTTTTCGCCGACGAGCCTACGGGCGCGCTCAATTCCAAGACGGGACTGGACGTTTTGGACACGCTCACCAAGTTCAACGAACAGGGACAAAGCGTTGTAATGGTTACTCACGATATACATTCCGCCCGCCGAGGCAACCGTATTCTTTATTTAAAAGACGGCGTAATTTTAGGCGAGTGCGATTTGGGCAAATACTCCCACGGCGATACGGCAAGGCACGAAAAGCTTTCCGCATTCTTAAAAGAAATGGGGTGGTAAAATGAGAAAGTTATTTCTTATCGCCCGCTCTAATATGCGGAAAGCCAAAGGGCAAACCGTCGCTATCGTCGTGCTGATTTTGCTTGCGGCTATGCTCTTAAATTTGTGGCTTATGCTGTCTATGGACTACAAAGCCAACTTTTTGAGATACCATGATAAACTCAACGCCGAGCACGTTACGCTTGCGGTGGACGACGAGAGCGGAACGGTTTACGCGTATTTGGACGAAACGCTTGCAAACGACAATGCAGTCAAAGAATACCGTTTGGATAACTGTATGCACATGGTCGGCACGTTCCCCT
>CAYXXB010000014.1:0-16576 GCA_964468955.1 uncultured Clostridia bacterium
TTAGTATCGGTAAAATTATCGTTCGTCAACTTGGCTGTATCTGCAACACCTGTTATTTTTTTCCAATCAAACGTACCGTCAGCATTAAGCTTAACCGCTTCGACGGTGTCTGCGTAAAGGGTTACGTTGTTGTATACTTCGGCTTCGAAGTCGTACTCGTTGACGTATTGTCCGTTTGATTTGTCCGTGTACCAGCCGTTAATCAATACGTCGTCGGGTTCGGAGCCTGCAAGGACTACCTTTCCGCCAAGCGCTACTTTTTCTGCCGTAATGCCCGTTACGTCCTCAATAGTTATGGTGAACTTAAGCTTTTGAACTTCTTCTATCTTTTCAGCGATATTCTTTTTAACGTCTGCAAGAGCTGTAGAGAGCTTGCCGAGTTCAGTGTCGAGCAACGTAGCTATTGCCGCGCTGTTTTCTGCTTCCGCAACACTTTGGTTAAACGTGTTTGTATCGACGCTATCCAACTTACTGATAGCGTTCGCAACGTAAATTTCCGCTGCACTCACGTCCTCAGAAACGTTGCCGTTGGAAGTGGTTACGATTTCATACAACGATTTGTTGTTCACAACTTTTGTGCCAACCGCTGCGTAAGAAGCTTCATGCTGTGCGTTATACAACGCCTCTTGAAGAGCGACCATAGCGTAAGCACGGTCGATTGCAAGCGTTGCCGCAGTTACAGCCGCGTTAAGCTCATCTTCGCTTCCGTAATGGGTTTGCATTATCACAGCCTGCTGTTCTGCTACAGCGTTGTTAACTTCAACCAATGCCGATTCTCTGAACGCTATGCCCGACTGTGCAATCTTTTTGTCCGTTGCAGTCTGTAAACCGTTAGCCGCCGCCTGCCTCTTGTTGTCTATGTTGTCCGAACCGTTGAGAATAGCATTATTAACTTCGCTATTGAACGTATTCATTGCGGTATCTACTGCCGAAGGAGTCTTTGCACTCTCAACAGCCGCAACCGCGGTTGCCCAAGCTTCTGTGATTGTAGCTTTAACGCTGTCTAAGTTCGCTTCTGCTACTTCAGTCAAATCAAGCTCTGCAATGTATGCGTCGGCATTTTCCTTCAAAGCAGTGAGAGCGCCTTCCTTAGCCCAAGCAAGCTCCTGCGCCGCCAACTGCTCGTCGGTGGGGATTTGAGCGAACTCATAATCAAAGATAACGACTTCTTTACCATCAATATCTTTCTTGTCAAAGAAATAGCTTTCAATCTGACCTACGCTTATAGCATCAGTAAGAATCTGTTCCGCGCGCTGAATGAATTCATTATATCTCTGCTGGTTGGATTCCTGCGTGTACTTAGCCGCAATTTCTTCAGTGTTCAACGCGTCGATAAGCTTCTGCGCTTTTGCTGCCGCAGCCTCGATATCCTTGTCGCTGTCAACGTACATATTAAGGAAGCCGTAAACCTCATTTACAATACTGTCGAAACTGGTTGCATTCTTAAGATTTATTTTATCGTATTCTTCCTTTATAGTATCCGCAGCTTTCGTATGCGTGCCGACGATTGCGGGAGTTTCGCCTTCAGCTTCTTTGCCGACCATCTTAACGTACATATTGTCGATCTTATCCTGAACTTCTTTACGGAATTCGTCAACCGACATTTTCGTACCGCAGATAATTACGTTATCAATGGTGAGCTTACGCGTGCCGCCGCTCGAAGATACAAGTGTGATGTTATCTATCGCCGTTGTTCCAAGGTCAAACCCTTCAGCGGACACGAAATCTTTACCGTTGATTTTAAGCGTAAGCTTATAGTTTTCGCCGTCTTTAACAATCTTATATGCAACCGTAATCTTTTTATTTGCGGCCATAGAAACTGCGTTCACGGGAGCCGTCTGCTTATCAGCAGCATTGTCAGCACCTGTATTGTACTTCAAAGTGCCGTCATTGCCCGTTACGTTTACGCAGAATTTCTTTGCGCCGTCTTTGCCGACGAATTGAATAATATCCCACTTAGAACCGAAAGCGTCAGCCGATAATTCGAAGTAGCCTTCGATATCGCCCTTCAAACCTGCGAACGAAATGTTGATGTTCTGATTTTCTTTTATCTTCTGTGCGTAACCTTTATCGGTTGCAACAACGTAGTTGTCTTTGGTGTTCGACTGAGCATACAAACCGTAGGATACGCTCTTTGCAAATTCGGTAAGACGTCTTGAATATTCGGGATTCTCGGCATCATAGTATGCGTATTCTGAATATACAACATTTTCAAATTTATTACCTGCGGGAAGTTCGACAGCCGTCGTGCCGTAAGATGCGAACGTCATTTCGGGGAAATAGCCGTCTTCTTCCGCAAAGGTTGCAACCTTGCCGTCCTTAAACGTTAAGGTTATACCGCCATACGTATAAACGCCCGTTTTTTCGTCGAACTCTACCGTTTCGTACTCGTCTGCCGAGATAGAAGCAAGAGTTTTCAGCGAAGGAACCATACCATTTTGATCGGCGTACATAAACATATCGATTAATGCCGCATATGATTCAACGCCGGGCATACTTCCCATCTGCAATAATATGTCGCTTCCTTCACGCAGTACACCGTAAGCATCGACTGTCTTGGTTTCGGGATTGTATACGTAGTATGCATCGCCTTCCGTGAATACGTACATCAGATTTTCACCGAACTTGAATACAGGAACTGCTTTGCCTTCCCAGTCAATGGATACAGTGTAGTTGGTTGCTTCTACGGTTGCCTGAACAGCCGCTTTGAATTCTTCTGCAGTCATTTTTTCCGCAGCGGGCGCTTGCGCTTCGCTTACGGTTAACTTGCCGGAAACACTTACAAAATCATTCGCATTCAAAAGGATATAGACTGTAGCATCTTCCCCTAAAGTGAATGCGCCGTTTTCTGCCGTTATTTCGCAATCGTAATCTATTCCGTCGCCTTCCGCATTAAGAGCCGTTGCCATTTCGACAAACACGTTAGCAACATCGCAATCAGCGAAATTCAAGGTGTAGCTACCAGCCTTTAACGTAATTTTAAAGAATGCTACGTCAAAACCTTCTGCGCTAAATTCAGCAGCCGTATCCAACTTAAGAGTTGTACCGTTGAATTCGGGATTGGTTTTTTCCGCTTCCGCAATATTTAAAGTAACGTTTACGCTCGCTTCGCCGTTATTTATCAATTCTATTACAGCTATGCCGTTTTCGGCAGTAACCGTCGTTTCGGTTTCAAGCTCGGTGCCGGACATGCCTTTGCCGCTGAAACCTACCGTGCCGTCGCTTTCGCCCTTAACGGTTGCGGTTATTTCAGTTATTTCGTCTGCAATTACCGCAAAGAGATTAGCTCCCTTTGCTGCGGTTACTTCCGTTTCGCCAATAGCAATTACGGGACATACGAATACGGTATCTTCGTCGTCTTCTTCACCCGTGTATTTTACGGACACCTTTAAGCCTGCGGCATACGTTACAAGAACGCCGCTGCCTGCTTGAGAGCTTCCCGCTACGGTAAGCTCCGCATATTCGCCTGCCGCATATATGTAAAGCTTCTTGCCGACGTAGTTTGCATCAAGCTTTAACTCAACTTCGACAGTCTCGCCCTTCTTTAAAGCTAAACCGTTGCTACCAAGACCGATTGTAGCCGTTTCTATGGGGTCGGGATTGGTTGTGGTTTTAGCCGTTACCGTTACCGTGCAGGTCTTAGTGAAGTTGCCGTCCGCCGTCTTTACCGTTATGGTTGCCGTACCTGCTTTAACGCCAGTTACGGTGCCGTGGTCGTCAACGGTTGCAATCGTAGCGTCGGAAGATTCCCACGATACGTTTTTATTCGTTGCGTTAGCAGGAAGAACGCTTGCGGTGAGCGGTACCGTTTTGCCTTCTTCTACGGAAGCCGTTTCTTTATTAATTTGAACGCCCGTTACGCTGACTTTTTCAGAAGTTCTGGGTTTAACCGTTACCTCGCAGGTAGCTTTTACGCCGCTGCCGTCTTTTGCGGTTACCGTTATGGTTGCCGTGCCTTCAGCCTCTGCCGTTATCGTTTTGCCCTTTACAGAAACTACCGCTGCGTCGGAAGTGGTGATAGTTACATCCGCGTTGGTTGCGTTATCGGGCTTTACCGTAACGGTGAATGCGTGAGTATCTTCTACCTCCAAATTGAGTGTGGTTTCGTCAAGTGTGATGCTCGTTACGGATACTGTCTGAGTAGAACTATCAGTTACCGTTATTTTACAGGTTGCCGTTTTACCGCCGTCCGCCGTGGTTACGGTTATCGTTGCTTCGCCTGCCGCAACCGCCGTTACCGTGCCGTCCTGAGTAACCGTAGCTACAGAAGTTTTAGAAGACGAGAACGTGTAATCCTTTATAGAAGCGTCGCTGGGCAAAACCGTTGCCGTAAGCTTGAACGTATCGCCTTTTTCCAAAGTCTTGTTGGGAACGTTTAAGGAAATGCTTTCCACGTGCGTTGCCATATCATAGCCGCACTGGTCGCATTTATAGTCTTTGCCTTCCGAATCGGTTTCATTGATCTTTTCGTCATTGTGAGGTTCGAGTTCGGTATGCTCCGTGTTATGCTCGCAGATAGCCATGTGATAGTGACCTGCGGCACCCTCGTCCTTCCAATCGTCGCTGTAAGAATGCTTGTGAGCGCATCCTGAAGCAAACGCTGCGCCTGTTCCTACTGCACCGGCAATTACGAATACCGATAACAGTTTGGTTAATTTGTTCATTTTCTCCTCCCATTTAATAAGTCGATTTTTTCTCTCGGCTTTCTTATAATTGTTTTTGTAGCGTTGGCAACGTTACTTGCGTTGCCAACGCTCTTTTTTAGCCGCAGGGTAAAAAATCCCCTTTATTTTATTGCTAATATATTCTATCACTTCGCAAATTATATGTCAAGGTGAAAAGTTAAAGTTTATCGAATTTTGTTGATTTGTAACATATCGATATTACAAAAATTGTTAATAATTATTAACTTTGGTATTTAATGTAATTAATCTGAAGCGCGGGGTATAATAAATATAGCAAATATTGACTTAAACAGGACATTTTGATATAATATATTAAGGTGATATAAAATGGGTGAAAGAGCGGACAAGGCTAAAAATTTGTTTTACGAAGGTTACAACTGCTGTCAGGCGGTTGTGGGCGCGTTTGCCGAAGAGTTCGGTATGGATATGCGGACGGCTATGCAATTTGCCGAGGGCATGGGCGGCGGAATGGGCAGAATGAGACTGACCTGCGGCGCAGTTTCCGCTATGGCTTTGCTTGCGGGGCTTGCCAAGAGCGACGGCTTGCCGAAGAATTTGCAAAAGCGCGGAGAAATTTACGCGCTCGTCCGCGCAATGGCTGACGAATTCGCCGCCAAGAACGGTTCCATTATCTGCGCCGAGCTATTGGGTGCGGCGATGCCCAAAGACAATTCGCCCGTCCCGCAGGAGAGAACGGCGGAGTATTACAAAAAAAGACCCTGCCCAGAATGTATTCACGACGCGGGACTGATAATAGAGAAGTATTTATTAAATATGGAATAACGTTAAAAAGCGTGTGAACCGAAATTCCGGTTCACACGCTTTTCTATATTAATCTTATATATTCGGACAGCGAATTCAGTTTTGCTTCCGTTTTGTAGTCCAAATACTCTTTCAAAAGCCGCAAAGCGCGTTTCTTGCCGTCGGCGGTTATGTAAGAGCTGTCGTAAGTCAAGCCGTCCGCCATTCTTAAAACGTTGAATGTTACTCCGCTAGCCCCTATTCCGCTTCCGCAATCCCAACAGGTAAAACAGCCGATATCCATATCGAAGCGCAGTTTGTCCGCACTTAATAGATTTGAACCACACTCCGTACAGTCGTCAAGGCGGACTCCGTAGCCCGAACGCCTTAGCGCTTTTAATAAATAGGAAATGAGCGCAAGCCCCTCGTCGCCTCGGCACATATCCGAAAGGGCGCGAACGCTGTCGCCGAAAACGCTCTTTTCCATATCGCCTTCGTACGTGAGAGCAAGCGCGGCTTCACACACTGCGCAAGCGGCGTAATAGCGGTTTATATCGGTTCGGAGTTCGTAAAAGCTTTCGCACTCGCTCGCCTGAACGACGGTGTATCTGTTGCCGTTTTGCGCAAGCACGTACTCCGCAAAGCAAAAGGGCTGGGCAGCAAACTTCAGTTTTGCACCCGCCTTTTTTACTCCCTTTATTCCTGCCGTTATGCGCCCTTCCTCCGCCGAAAGAAGAGTGAGAATTTTATCGTTCTCGCCGTAGTCCACCGCGCGGAGCATTATGGCGTTTAACTTTTTGTTTTCCACTTTTACGGTTTGCCGCACCTTTTTCGCGTGCGGTTACTTCCTGCCTTTAAGTTCTTTATACAGCATATAATAGCTTACGGAACCAGTTTTCTGAAACATCTTCCAAGCGAGTTCCGCGGCGTCGTTGTCTTTCCCGTACATACTCTGCCTCCCTTAACTTAAGAATGTGCAGAAGAGGAAAAATTATGAGCCTTATAAGCCGTTTTTGCCGTCGTAGCCGTAGTCTTTTAAAAGCGACGGTCTGTCCCGCCAGTCTTCTTTGACTTTAACGTAAGTAGTTAAGAACACTTTGCCGCCCAAAAACTTTTCCATATCCTTGCGGGCGAAAGACGAAACTTCTTTTATCGCAGCCCCCTGCTTGCCGATAAGAATTGATTTGTGGTTGGCTTTTTCGCACACAATATCCAGATTCACGTCGTAGACGCCGTTTTCACTGCGTTCGAATTTATTTATTATTATTGCGACGCCGTGGGGAATTTCCTTGTCGAATTTCAAAAGTATTTTTTCGCGCATTATTTCGGCAAGCATAAATTTTTCGCTCTTGTCCGAAACGATATCGTCCTCGATAACCTTTCCGCCGTCGGGGAGCATATCCACAATCGCCTGTTCGAGCTTTTTCAGATTCATACCCTTGCGCGCGGAAACGGGGTAAACGTCGCAGGCAATCCCCGCTTCGTAAAGCCTTTTCACGTCCGCGGGAATGTTCTCCTTGGGCATAATGTCTATTTTCGTATACGCAATCAGCATAGGGATATCACCCGAAGCATAGCGCTTTGCCAATGCGATGTCGCCGTCTGTCAACCCCTCGTGACCGTCGAGAACGAATAATATCAAATCAACGCCGCGGGCGGTAGTTTCCGCCGTCTTCTCCATCATGGAAGAGAGAGCGTTTTTCGCCTTGTAAATACCCGGCGTATCTATAAAAACAATCTGATAATCGGGCTTGGTGAGTATGCCCATAATCGCGTCGCGCGTGGTCTGGGGCTTGGGTGAAACAATAGCCACTTTTTCGCCGACAAGCACGTTAATAAGCGTGGATTTACCCGCGTTCGCTTTACCGATTACTCCTACGTAACCGCTTTTCATATACTCCTCTCGTAAATTTCTTAATTATTTTACCTTGTAAGATTAAGCTTGGAAAGGACCTTTTCTTCCTTTTCGCGCATCTGCGTTTTATCCTCTTCCGTCATATGGTCATAGCCGAACAAATGGCAAACGCCGTGCGTCACAAGATAGAAAAGCTCTCTTTCGAAAGAGTGTCCATATTCCTCCGCCTGCTCTGCCGCCACGTCTTTGCAAACGGCGATAGAACCTGCGTTCAGCACACCGTCTTCCGTTTCGAACGGAAAGTCCGCCCCCTTTATATCCTTTTTGAATATACCGTCCAATGCGGGGAAAGAGAGAACGTCCGTGACCTTGTCCGTCGCTCTGAATGAAACGTTAAGGCTGCGAATTTCTTCCTTTTCCACAATAACGACTTCCACGGCGGCGGGAACGTCGCAGTTAAATTCATCCGCGAACGCCAAAGCAAGCGGGGAAAAATCGTATTCGTCGCAAATAATCCGCAAATCTATCATAGCTATTATTTCGCTTTGCTGATTTTGATTTTCGGGTAAGATATTCTCGAATGGTATACGCCCGAAAGAGCCTGTGCAATTGTGCTGGTTATAACCGTCAAATCGCGCATCGTAATCGCGCAGTCGGCAAACTGATCTAAGTTTATTCGCTCTTCGATAATGCTTCCGACAAGCGCTTCGATTTTAGCTGTCGAACGGTTGGAGAGCGAACGCGAAGCCGCCTCCGAAGCGTCCGCAATCATAATAATCGCGGCTATGCGCGACTGCGGAGTGGGTCCCGCATAAGAATAGTTCGCCATATTTATTTCGCCGTCCGTCATTCTGAGCGCTTTTGCGTAGAAATACTTGACGGGCAAAGTGCCGTGGTGCTGAACCGCAACGTCCGAAAGGAATTCGGGCAAGCGGTGTTTCTTTATCAGCTTAGCGCCGTAGGTTGCGTGCGAACGGATAATTTCGACTGAAAGTTCGGGGGTCAGTTCGTTATGGAGATTGTATTCCGACTGGTTCTCCGTAAACATTTCGGGGCTTTTCAGCTTACCCATATCGTGGTACAGCGCCGCCGCCCTTGCAAGCTCGCCGTCTTCGCCGATTGCTATAGCGCAGGCTTCAGTCAGCTGTGCGACAACCACCGAGTGATTATAAGTACCGGGGGCTTCGTTTTTCAGCTTTTTAATGAGTTTTGCACTCGGCGAAGTTATTTCCCTCAGTCTGAACACCGTTATTTCGGAAAATAACAGTTCGAACAACGGCAAAAGAATCATATACAGCACTATGCTGAACAATGCGCCTAAAGCGCCGTAAGCAAGTAGAATTACCTGATCCGCAGGCTGTCCCGAAAGCGTGAACAGAATTTCCATAACGGCAATAATGATTTCTATGGGGAACAGAAGCATTATAACAAGCAATATGCTTTGCACTCTCGTCTTGACCTTGTGCGAGAAGAATATTACCAAAGTTCCCGAACAGAAGGATATAAGTAAGCCCGCACAGTACTGCCAGATTTCAAAGTTCGTAACCGCTACGGTGATATCCACGTTGATATTCAAATCAATAACGAATATCAACAGCGCGTTGATTACGTTACAGAACAGCGCTATTCTTCTGCCTAAAAGCGTTGCGCACATTACGGCAAAAAACGCAAACGGGCGGGCGTTGGGGTCAAGGTATTTACCCAGCAGGAAGGAAGCTACGACCGACAAGTCGAGCAGAACGAAAAGCTCGATAAGCCTGACGACGTTAGCCAGCACTTCTTTACATTCGAAAAACAGGAACCCGTACGACAGCGCCGAAAGGAACAGAACGGCGGACGCAACGAACAAGACGTTATAGGGATTGTTCCTTATAAAGTCTATCGCCCTGAATTGCTGATTTATTTCAATCATAAAAAACGTGAGAGCCAGCAACAGGATAACGTTCATAACGAACAACATTATCCCCAGCCATAACGTTTTTCTACTCAGTTTTGTTTGCACTTTCTTTACTCCCGACGTCCTCCTTCTCGTATGCGCGCACTATGCGCATAACCAAAGGATTTCTTACGACGTCTTTATCTGTAAGATTTATAACGGATATACCGTCTACGTCCTTTAATAATTTCGTTGCGTGGATAAGCCCGCTTCGCTTGCCTTCGGGCAGGTCAATCTGCGATACGTCGCCCGTTATGACCATTCTGCTGTTGTCGCCCAGACGCGTTAAAAACATTTTCATCTGTTCGCGCGTGGTGTTCTGCGCTTCGTCGAGTATTATAAATGCGTTGGAAAGTGTTCGTCCGCGCATATATGCAAGCGGAGCAATTTCTATCGCACCCCTTTCCATAAGCTTTACGTAGCTTTCAACGCCGAGCATTTCCTGCAGCGCGTCGTATAAAGGGCGGAGATAGGGGTCTACTTTCGTCTGCAAGTCGCCGGGAAGAAAACCAAGTTTTTCACCCGCTTCCACTGCGGGACGGGTCAAAATGATTTTTTCCACCAGCTTTTGCTTCATCGCCTGAACGGCAAAGCACACGGCAAGATACGTTTTGCCAGTGCCGGCAGGTCCTACGCCAAAGACAACGTTGTTGCGCTTTATCGCGTCGGCATACGCTTTTTGCCCCACCGTTTTGCACTTTATGGGTTTGCCGCGGAAAGTTACGCCGACCGTGCCGGACGAAAGCTTCGTTATATCGCTTGCTCTGCCTTCTTTGGCAAGTTCTATACAATATATCACCCTTCCGCCGTCCACGCGTTCGCCGTTTTTAACAAGCGCCAACAGATTGACTATTACGTCCTTTGCTATGCGTACGCTGTCTTCTTCCCCGCGGATGACGATATCGAGTCCGTCAACCCTGCATATAACCGACAGTTCGCGTGAGATTGCGTTCAGATTTTCGTCGAACGTGCCTAAGACTTTGGCTAAATCGTCAACGCTGTCCGCAGACGCCCTTCTTTCGATTTCCAATAAAATTACCTCTGTAACGTTTAAGTTTGTCCGCTTTATATAAGCGGGTTTATTCCATATTTACCGATAAGGTTACTATGTACGTGAAAGTTATATCGTAATTTACCCCGCCTTCGCAAGGGTTGACCTTGTACGACTTTTCCAGCACATTATCCGAATACAGCCCGGTCGCCGCAAGCGCAGAGGAAGCGTTTTCCTCGCTCTCGCTTTCGCGGAACACGATTATATTTGCCGTGCGCTTTATCTCCGCAAACCCAACCGCAAGGCAAGGCTGGCGCTCCCCGCTTTCCGTGAGCCTGTACGCGCCTATAAGCGTTTCGCCCGAACTCACCGTTTCACCCTCGGCTTTTTCCGCGGTGCCGCTTAAAACGACCAAACGGTGAACCTCGCCTCCGCAATCCGAAACGAGTGATTTACTGTCCGTAAGCGGAGAGTGCTGCTCGTCCGTGCGCACTTCGATTACGAGATAACTGCCCTTTCTCTGAACGGAACAGAATGTTACCTGCGGCAATGAAAGTATGCGGGAGGTGAGCAAAGGCTTATCCAAAGCCGAACAGGGAGTTCCGCAGCGCACGCCGCATTCGTTAGCGGCGGCAATGACCTGAGGACTTAAATAACTGCCGTTGCCCGTGACTTTGATTTTCAGGACAAGCGAATTAGCCGATATGCAAGCCGCCAAAAACAACGCCGCGCCCGCTGCCAATCCGAAACGTTTGCCCAAAAAATTCCAAAAGCGCATTTTAGCGCTTCTACGCCTTATACTTACATTATAACACGGGTGTGCGAAAATTGCAAAAACTTTTTGCGTGTATTCTTCTTCAACCGCAAAGTAAACTTTTACACCCCGTTTTTTTAGCTTATAAACGGCAATATTGACTTTATTCAGCTTTTTCAGCGCCGTTTCCACGGTGGAAGTCACTTCGAACTGTACGAGATTATTCATAGCTGACCCCGCGGATATCGCCGCGAATAAGCAAATCCTGTTCGAAATACTTATCTATCGCGAGTTTTTCGCCCGTAATCACCCAACGCCTTTTAAGAGCAATTATAACAATCTTGTCTTCTGAATACTCTTCCACGCGTTTAACGCCTTTGAAATATCCGCCGAACGCGGGTATTAACGTTATAGCGCCGTCCGTATCCGCGCCCGCTTCCTTTAAAATCTGCTGCAAAAGTTTCATACGTTAGTTTATGCTTAAAATGCGGTAAATATTAAAGCGGACACCGCGTTTGCGGTGTCCGCTTTGTTTGTTATAAATTTTAATACGTAATATTTATCGTAAAGCTTCCGCCGACAACCCTTTCGCCCGTTACGTCGGAAGATATTCCGCGTTTGGTATCCGTTTCCCTTCCCAAACCGTTGATTTCGTTTGCATAAATAAGCGTTACGTTCACTCCGTCGTCAACCGTCAGCACGTTATCTTTCAGCGTAAACGTTACGTTGCCTTCGTAAACTTTGAATTCAAGAGTCGCTGTTTTATTTCTTGCGGCTTTTTGAGACTGATTACCTACGTACAGCATACTTTGGTTTAATATACTTTTTCCAAGCACTACCTTGACAGTATACTGAACCTTATCGCGCCAGATTGCCGTGTGAACGTTTACTCCTTCCACGTTCTCTTCCTGCCATCCGAGGAACACATGCGTTTTATCTTCGGGGTCGGCAAGATTTACCGTGTCGCCCTCGACGGGAATATTGACCGTCGTAAGAGTGTTCGCTTTTATTTCAACGCCGTAGTACGTGAACGCCACGGGGCTGTAAACGTTTATT
Organism: uncultured Clostridia bacterium; assembly: GCA_964468955.1. Lineage (GTDB taxonomy): Bacteria > Bacillota > Clostridia > Christensenellales > Borkfalkiaceae > Coproplasma. The sequence goes on from CAYXXB010000014.1 coordinate 12,019, forward strand.
GTGCAAGCCGCAGTATACGTTATGTGGTAGTTTACGACGACGTTACAGCCCGACTGCTCGGCAACCGACGTAAACACGCATTTGTAAAGTATATCGTTGCGAACGATATCGAACTGAGTGCAAGCCGCCTCCAAAGCCTTCTGAACATTCAGCTCTTCCGCACTGCCGACAAACTCGCCGATAATTATGGCGGGGAAATAAGGAGCGAGAATATCTTCGATAGCCTTCTGCATTGCCTCGCCGTCCGAAATACCGTCCGACTGCACGCTGACTTTATAATTGACGTTCTGCCAGCTTCCCTTTGCGTGAAGCTCGCCGCCGCCGTTTGCGTGGTAGTCTATGGTTTCGTTGGTCTTGGGGTCGTTGCCTACGTATTTAAAATAGTTAATACCTATTACCGCTTTCTTACTGAAATTCGTCCAGTAAGTACCGCCGTCCGCACAAGCCGCTTCGTTAATGTAAATTTTCAGATTTGTCTTTTCTTCGTTTTCCGAAGTCGAACAGCCAAAGAACGCGTAAGTGCCGTTGCCGTCCGAACCTTCGAAGTAAACGCTGTCGGCAAGGAACACCGCGCTTTCCATTTCTTTATTGTCGAGGAATGCGTTTTCTCCTACCACGGTAATATTGGAAGGAACTACGACGTTCTTTATTGGTTTATCGTCGGTATTTGCAAAAGCGGAGTTGGAAATTTTAGTTACCTTGTAACCGTTAATCTCGTTTTCGAGAACCAACGTGTTGCCGTTTACGGAATAGTAATCGTTAAAGCCTGCCGCCTTTCCGCCCGCTTCATAAGATTTTGTCTGTGCGTTAAACGTGTACTTCACGTAATTTATTATAACTTCGCTTTGAACAAACGTGCCGTGAAGCTTTAAAACGTCTATGCCGTCGGGTATAAGATCAGCAGCCGAAACAGACGTACCGTCCTCGTAGAAAGGACCTTCTATCGTATCGAGTCCGTCAATATTTATAGGCACATATGCGCCCGCGAACGAAGTTATTACCGCTTCTTCCGAGCCGTTTGCAATAATTACGTTTACGGCTTTTCTTGCAACTTCGTAAAGCTGTAAATCGCCGTTTAAAACTATGCTTGCGCCTATCACTTCGCCGCCGCTTTCAAGCGAGTACGCTATGCGGAAATTTTTACTGCCGTCCGTATATACGGGGGAAGCGTTGTCGTACAGATAAATCGTAGAGCCGTGACGGACGCTGCGTTCGGTTACACTGCCGTCGAGCGAGTGAATCGTCAGTTTATGCGAGTAAAGCACGTGCGAATAATCCGTACTCATATCCGCCGTCGAGAAACTGCCAAACTGTTCGTCGTAGCCCTTATCCTGCATCTTTACGAAATGTTCGTAATCAATCTCAACGCCAGCCGCTTCCGCCATAGTTTCGGATTTTACAAAGAGGCTGGGTGCGGAAACACCGCCTTCGAGCTTATCACCGATATTGAAATAATTTTCTTCGGTCAATCCTTCCTCGTAGCCGAGCGAAACGTTGAACGTCACGTAAGACTGAATTGCACCGTAAGCCTTTATGCCGTTGATACCTGTTTCGTCGTCGCGTGTGATTGCCGCATACAGGGAAGTTATTACGTTATTCGTGAAAAGACCTGCGTTGAGATCGAAACCGTAATAATTGTCATGTACGCCGAGCGTGTCTTCCAACTTGGAAACGTCGCCTATATTCGCCGTCTGTCTGCCGTTTACGATAACGCGGAGCGCGTTTACGTAGTCGTACATAGAAATTTCCTGTTCGGTCTTATTCTCCTGCGCTTTATACAGGAATATATCTTCCGGCGTGGTCAGACCCGAATCCATTTTCACCAGATCGCCCAACATTCCGATAAGCGTATTCCAGACCGTATTCGAAACGCCGAGAAGCCAGTTAAGCGTCGATGACGAACCCTTTGCAAACAGATTGTCGATAAAGTATTCAAACGTCATTATCTTGTATTCGGGACTGCTTGTGGAAAGCTTTCTGCCGAGAGTAAGATAGCCGTTCTGATACGTAATACCTATAGTATTGTTCGTTACCATTCCGCCCGAAAGGTTGGCGATAAGGCTGAAATAGAAGCCCGTATTTTCGCCGAAGCCTACCGTAAGCGTAGATACTTCCAGCTTGACTTTTATAAAGTTTACGAGGTTTACGTCTATCACTCCGCTGAACGTGAACATTTCGTAAATATTGCCCGCGTCGTCTGTTGCAAATTTTACGAGGTCTCTCAGAAGCGAGGGTATAAACTCTATGCTGATATACTTTGTCTTATCAACTGCGGAATAGTCTCGCCTTTGCGTCTTTTCCGAGGAAAGCGCTATCCATTCTTTAAGCTCGGACACGCCTTCCGCGTTGGTAACGTACGCCTTTCCACTCGTCTTCATCGAATGATACTTGTGGTTTATCGTGATTTCAACCGTGCCGAGAATTTCGCACTCGATATCAAACTGTTTTACGACGTTATCGAGATTGAGGACCGCCGTAGTAACGCCGTCCGCTTCGGTTGCTTCTATCGCTTCGCCGAATTTGAAGTTCAGAATTTTTTCGATTAGGTCTGCTATTTTATCGAGCTTTGACTGATTTATAATTTCGCCGTCGGGTTTTGCGACGGGCGCGGTTTGAGGTTGCTCCGCCTTCTCTTCTTTATTATCCGAAGATATCAGGCTGCCGATTAAATCCATTGCTTTAGTGTCGTTGATTGCAGAGAGTAAAACCGAAATAGTTTCGTACAGACTGCTTTGCGTTGCAACCACTTTCAGATCGGGAAGCTTGAAATTATCCACCTGTCTTAAGTTTATATAGAAGTAGGTTTGGCTGCCCACCCTCTCGCTTATAACATTGAGGTCAACGACAACGCCCGCCACGTTCAGTTTCAAGTCGGCTTCCGCAAGCTTACCGCTTTCGTTGTTTTCGCCCGTTACGTAAACGGAAGCTTCAATCAACACGCCGCTGAGAGCTTCGATATTGCAGTTGTCGCCGTTGAGAAGGAATTTAACTTCGTATGTATCCGAACCTAAAATGTTCTTTACGGAAACGCTTGAAAGCGCTTCGAACAGATATTCGTAAGCCAACCTTACAAAGCCCGCAGAACCTTCCTTCTTGGACGAGGACATATTAATACTTTCGAACTGTGCGTTGAGCGATTTAACAAGCGCACCGCTTGCCGCGCAAGCCTGCAATTCCCCGCCGAAGGTGAAGCGTTTGCCGACCGCAGCGTTGTAGAACAGCGATATGTTTCCGTTAGTCGAAACGCGTATTTCCGCGGCGTTATCCGCCGCATATGCCAAGGTCAACGAACGTTTTACCGTCTTCGCTTCGCCGTCTTCAATTACCTGAGCGTCAGCGGTGAGCGTCATATCGTTCAGCACGTCAACCCATTCGCCGGAGGACAGCACCTTGAATATAAGCGTCATCAGCTTATCGTTAGATTTTAAAGAAGCAAAGTCAAATCCGTTTTCTTCATTATCCGCACCGTTCTCGTTCGCGCTTTCGACGCCTTCGGGAGATACGTTTGCATTTTCGTCAGAACCGTTGCCGAGAGCGGTAACTATCTTATTATATATGCGGTCGAATCCGTCCGTAACCGTTTGTATATCTTCGGGATATATATCTATGCCGACGCCGTTTAAGGCAAGCCTTACGAGGGGCTGACCCTCGGCGTTTTTCTGATAGAGAGCTTTCAGGTGAGAAACATCCGAACCGTTTTCCTCTATCGCCATACCGAGGTCTAGAGCAACGTATTCGCCGCCTTCTTTCCAGCTTACTTCTACTTCGCCCCAAAGACCTACGGTAATACCGTCGAGATTGAGATAAGTCTGACCTTGAATTATTTTGAAGCTTACGGCTTCGTTTTCGATTATGCCGTTTATCTGCGCCCACGCACTGTTTACGGTTTCGATAAGCGCTGCCAAATCAAGGCAGTTATCTTTGTTAGGTTGTTCTATTTCGCCTTGTTTTCCGCTTATCGTTACTTCAAGTCCAAGCGCGGGTACGCTTGCAGTTAAATTGCAATTGCTATGCGAATATGCAAGGTTTACCGTGCCTATCGTAAGAGGTATTTCTACGTTGAACAGTTTTATTACTTCGTCTGCGTTTACGCCGAGTTTAAGACCGTCCGTTGTGGTTGCAAGCTCGGGGATTAAAGTTGAAAGGTCTGCACTCAGCACCGAAGTCAGCACGTTTTCTAACTGAACATTGCCACCCATACTCGGCATATCTAACTGTACGTTGCAGTAATTGAGAAGTTCCTTTACTGCTTCTACTGTCTTGTTTATTTCCGCACTTACCGTCACGCTTACTTCAGTGCCGTTCAGCTTATCTAAGCAAAGAACCACTTCGCCGTTGGTTGTCTTATCGTAATTGTACCAAGCGCGCAGTTCCGCACTTATGGGTAAATCGTTGTATGTATAGTAAACAGCAACTTCAGTGTAGACAGCTAAGCCCTTGATATCCGCGTAAGCCATGGCTTCAGCTTTAAGTCCTTTAACCTGTTCTATCTTGTCGCCGTCAAAAGATATGTTGACTTCGTACAAGTCTGCATTTGCAAGCGCCGTTATATCCTCTA
>CAYXXB010000014.1:16676-27120 GCA_964468955.1 uncultured Clostridia bacterium
AAAGATATGTTGACTTCGTACAAGTCTGCATTTGCAAGCGCCGTTATATCCTCTACAAGATATACCAAATCCAAGCAGTTGTCTTTGTTCGGTTCTTCAATTTTGCCGGCTTCGCCTGTAATTGCAATACTGAAACCTATCGCGGGTAAAGCCGCCGAAAGCTCGCCACCGTACACACCCTCGCCGCGGTCATATACAAGCGTACACGAACCGAACTTAACGCCCGCGTTCACACCGAGCATACCAAGCACGGTGTCTACGTTTACGCCGAGTTTGATTTTCAGATTATCCGCATATACTTCCGTCAGAAGCGAAGAGAAATTGTATGAGAACGCCGAATTAATCATTGCAACGACGCCGTCGAGCGATACGCCGCCTTCAGCTCCGCCGTAAGTTAAAACGGTATTAATAGACTGCAAAAGCTCGGCTACGTCGCAACCGACCTGTACGAACACGGGCGCGCCGTTGAGCTGTTTCAAAGTGAGGACAGCCTTGCCGTAACCGTTGCTCTGCACATCGTAATCGTACCAGATATCCATAACGGCTGAAAGCTTGCTGCCGTTCAGATCATAGCTTACTTTCGCTTCCGCGCCGACGGTAACTCCGTCGATATCCACATATGCGGCAACTTCCGCATTCAGTCCTTTCAAAGCGGAAACGTTGACGCCTTCGCTGTCGCCGTCGAGCTTCGCGTTTATTTTGATTAAGTCCGAAGATATAAGCGAGTAAATGTCAGCGGCGTAATCGGAAAGATTTGCCGTCGCTTCCGTTTTTTCGCGCGAAATAACTTCCGTAGTCGTCGTGCGGAGAGTTATATCCATATCTACTGAAGAGCCGCCTACGCTGAGTCCGCCGACAATGCCTCCGCGGAAAGTAACCGACCTTTCGCCGACGCCGAAGAACAGACGGACGTCTACGCCGACGCCAAGCCCGAGCAAATCGTCCGACTTAAGTTGAAGCGTGGCTTCGCCGCCGTTTACATCCAAAGTCATTGCGTTCAGAAGCTGAGCAAGGTCCAAACCCTTGCCTTCCGCGGACTCCGCAGAATCGGATGCAGTAACAGTTTTAAATGTATTTACAAGCTCTTCAGCCCATTCGGTAATTTCCGCAACGACGGGTTTTAATGCCGCAATATTAACGTTCAAAGCGAAGTCGCTGCCGTAATATGCGTCCGCTTCACCGTTTTTATACTCTACGAAAAAGCCCTGCTCCTGCAGGCTCTTGCCCAAGCTCAGTTTTAATTCGAGCGTTTCGAGCGGGTCAGCCAAATCGAGAGCGACGAAAACATAGCCGTAATATTTGTTCTCGCCGAGGTTGAGTTCAATTTCGAACTGCTCCCCGCCGTCCATAATTTTAGAGAAGCCGTTGGAAAGAACGTTTGTTACGTCAATCACGAACTCCTCGTCCACTTCGCCGCCGTGTTCAAGACTTTCGTCGCCGAGGTACGCTTTGAAATAGCTGTCGTAATATGCAAAGTGCGCTTCGTCGATTTCGCCGTAAGATATTTCGCACGTGGTATCCGAAACGGAAGACACGACAACGCCCTTGTTTATAGTCGAAACGTCGCGCACAGACAGCGAAAGGGGCAGCCACTTATCCGTAAAAGTGACAGATAAGGTTACGCTTTGGAATTCTGGATAGCCGCTAAGCCCTCCCCTCGTACGCATACCGTACGAGTAGTAATATGTAGAAAGTACGGGGTCAAGCACAAAGCTTTGCGTATACGTTCCGTCGGGATTGGCTTGAATCTCTCCGCTTTCGATAACGGATTCGTCGTTTAAAATAAAGTTGGTAAGTTCAGTCTGAAAAAGTCCGTAAGTGTGATTGTACGCGTATTTTGAATAGTATGTAGGCGCGTCCAGATTCCAATCCGCAGTCGTTGCTACCGTCGTTGATGAAGGCTCTGCCGAAGAGCGTGCGTAAACTTCCTGTTCACCCGCCTCTTCATTGAACACCGTACACGTCTGAGTGCCTGATTTTACCATCGACGAATACGTGATGTCAGAAGTAATCAGAACACCGTCTTTATAGTCGCGGTAGCTCCTTGTTATCTGCGTTGCGATTGCCGCGTTTGTGAGCGTGTAAGAATAAGCGTGGTATTCCGTCTGCTCTCCGAACACGTGCGATATGTAAGCGAGATTTTCCGTACCCGAATGAGCGGTCGGCAAACTGCCGTCCGTCGGCGGTGCGGTCTTCGTTATTACGGCGTTGACCGGTTCGGTCATTTCCGTCGATTTGACTGCGCAAGCCGAACCGAACGAAAGAGCCGATATTCCCAGCAGCGACAGAGCCGCCGCCAATATTTTTCTGACTGAACGTTTCATTTATTTCTCCGCCCGATTAAACGGGCTTGATTTTCAACAATTTACAAAGTAAAGTCTTCAAAAAGAAGCTGTCACCCCATATTAAATCCATTCTATTATATTATCATAGTTGGCGGTTGTCAACATAAATGTCATAATTTTTTATTACTTTAGGCGATAAATAATTACAAAATACGACTTTTTGACAAAAAATACCCCATATACACAATTATATAATTATTTAAAAATCAACAACAGGAATTTTGTCATATGCCAAACGTTATCTACATAGCTTCCGCAAGAGGAGGCGCGGGGGCAACCACGTGCGCTTACTATCTGGGATGCGCGCTTTCGCAAAACGGGGAAAGAACGCTTATTGCGGACGGCGATACGGACTGCGCCGACGGACTGACTGTAAGCGGAATGAACGGGCTGAACGTCTACACCCTCGCCGATGCGGAAAAGGGCGCCTGCCGTGTTAAGCAGGCAATTTTACAGCACGGCAGACAATTGAATTTATTCATCGTCCCCACACTCGGCTGTACCGACGGCGAATTTGTTTCGCAGTCGGTTAAATCAAGCGCCGCGCTGTTCGACTACGTGTTGTGCGACGAATGTGCCGTAAACGCGTGCGACAGGGCAATTATCGTAACCGAACCCTACCCTTCTTCCATAAAAGCGGCGGATAAAAAAATAGCCCGACTGAAAGACGGCGGGATGAAGAATATCGGATTGATAGTAAACAAGGTGAACGGCGGGTTGGTTTTCGACGGTGAAATTATGACCCCGCAGGAAATAGCAACAATTTTAAGGTGCGAGCTTTTGGGGGTTATTCCCGAAGACTTAACTCTGCCTGTAGGAAAAATAAACCGCCCCAGCCAAAAGGCGTTCCGATTGACTGCGGAACTGATTGCAGGCAAGGGCAAAAAAGTTTACGGCGTAGTCAAGCCTTACTCAGGATTCGGCGGGACACTGAAAAGGAGGCTTAGAAAACTTGTATGAAAATCATTCTGCCCGAAAAAGAAGAGATGACCGACGAGGAAAAGGATTTGTTCCTTTCGGATATTAAACGCGTTTGCGAGGAGTACTTCGAAGCGGACGGCAAGTACACGTTCGATCTTGCCAAAACGGAAAAAGGATTTTCCGCGTGCATTATTTTCGACGCACTCCGAGTGCGCAAATTCAAAAAGCCGAGGTGATTTAACCTCGGCTTTTTTTATATTATTTTTAATTTGGTTATCCGTAAATACTCTGCACCGCAAGGGCGAGCTGTTCGTCACCATAGGTTACGCACCAATCGGTTTTAAGCGTTTTACAACCCATATCACCGTTCAGCCCCTCGCCGTGAATACAGGTGCCGTCGGGCCAATAAATTTTTGCGGTAGTCAGCTTCAGCGCTTCACCCGTGGAACGGTTTTCGAAAGTAGTCTGCATAATGCCCTTGCCGTAAGTTTTGCAGTTTTTATCCGCCGTTCCGGTAAAGGTGAGATAGCCTTGAGAAAAGTCGGAAATATACACGTCAGCACAGCTTATGACGTCGTAACTTTTAAGCACTCCTATCAGCGCTTCGGAAGCGCTCGCCGTGCCGTTATCCGCAAGAACGCTCAGCTTTGAGCCTGCGGGAAACAAATAACTTTGGTCGTTGCTTTTCGAGATTTTAAAGTTAATCTGTCTTCCGTTTCTATACTTAGCGGACATCCCGACACCGCTGTATTTTTCCGATTGCCCCGTGAATATGCCCGAAATACCGCACATTATATCCACTGCTCCGCCTCCGTTCTGCCGCAAATCGAGAATGAGCGATGAGCAGTGTTCTGCATTATACTGAGCCATTAAAACGGCGAATTCCTTAACGGCGTTTCCGTAAAACTGGTCAAGCTTAATATAAGCCGCGCCGTCGGGTAAGCAGTCGATTCCGTCGGACAGATATCCCGCATTTTCGCTGACTGAAGACACAAGCTTCATATTGCCGTTTTCATAGGCAATCGAAAAAGTTTTTTCTGAGGTGGACATCGTACAATAGCTCGCCGTGTAGTTCTCTTTACTCATTTCGTATTCGCCGCGATCAGTGATAAAAGAAAATTTTTCACCGGTGTCCCGCGCCTGAATGAACGCGGAAAAATCAGCAGAAGAGGTTATGACTTTTTCTTCGCTGCCTACGCGCACCGCATTAACGAAAGTACCCGCTTTCAGCCCGCTTTTAAGCGCGGGGGAATTGCCGGAAACGTCGGTGATATACACACCGCTTCCAAGCTCCGTAACGCCTTCGGGAATAAATTGATAAGTAATACCTATCCCGCTTCTGCTGCCGCTGTTGGAAGCCTTAACCTGCGCGTATTGGTCTTCGGTATAATACGCCGAATATATGTCGAGAACGGATGAAACGCCGCCGCTCAATATGCTTTGATACAGCGTATCCTCGGGTATATCCTCGTAGTAGTTTTCCTTTATTGTTTTCATTACCCAGTTGAAAGACGACGAATAAGTAGTCGAACATCCGCTCAAAAGACATACGGCAAGAATTGCCGCCGTAAGTAAAGTAAAGAAAATTTTATTTAACCGCTTTTTCATTTTTCCCTCCGCCTATGCGCTTTGAATTTTTACACGTTATCCCGTACAGCAATAAAAACGTCACCGCGTCGTTAAACGCGCTCACGTTCAGCCCGCAAGCTTTTTCTATTTTATTTATGCGGTATATCAACGTGTTGCGGTGCATATAAAGTTTACGCGCGGTAAGGCTGACGTTCAAATCGTTTTCGAACAGAGCAAAACAAGTGGACAGCAGTTCCGCGTCTTCGAAAACGCTTTTAAGCTTTTCGCCGTCGCAACGTGATTTTATCTCTTCAACCGTATTGTCGCCGAGCTTGGAAACGACGTCTTTCAACAGCTCTCCGCCCGCGCAAAATCCGTTTAACCGTGGCATATCCCCGCACCTACATTGTTTTTCTAATATTTTCGGACGCAAAAACGAGCAATCCGTTTCAATCCGTTTGCAATTTAAGGAAGCGCCGCTTTTTCTTTTGCCTCGTCCCTTTGTAATTATATTATATACTTATTTGAAAATTTTTTCAATCTCTTACGCTTAACCTTGCGAAATTTTTTAGTTTTTTTACAAAAACGCGCTTTTTGCCGAACGGTGTCTAATCGGTATATTAGCCTTGCCGATTGCTTAAAATATTAGCGGGAAGCGAAGCGCGCCTGTCAATTTACTTAATGCGCGGAATAAAGAAGATTTACCCGAGGGAATTTATATGCCGTTGCACTGTAAAAATAAGGTAATTTTTCCGTCATTGTCTTGACATACGCTTTTAATTGTATTACAATTATTAAAGGTGTAACATAGCAATTTTGTAATTAAAGGGGCGTATGCCCCGACGGGTATTCACAACGGATGCCTACGGAGTTATTTATGGAAAATGAAGAGTTGATAAACAATAGGACAGCGGAAGCCGACAACGCTACTGAAAAAGCCCCCGCTTTAACCCCTGAAGAAAAAAAATTCAAAAGTAGAAAAATTATGACCGTAATTACTTACTCGGTCGCTTTTCTCTGCTTGCTTGCAGGTTTGTTTGTCCCGCTTTGCTCTATGGGCGCGGGCGACTCCGTAATGGACAAAATGTTCTTAAAATACGTCGTCGGAGTAATAAACGCGCTGTTGTTCCCGTTATTGAATAAGGATTTGATCAATCTCCCTGCGGAAGGCTTCTTCGCTTCGCTCAGCTCTCCCGAAGCTTTTTCTTCGGAAATGCTTGCGCTTACGATTTATCTTTTGACTTGTGTTCTCGGATTGATTATGCTCTTCCCCGTATTGTTCGGCAAGAAGGAAAAGCGCGGCTATTCCGTTTGCGCATACATCGTTGAACTGCTCGCCGTTCTTTCGAGCGGATACTTCATTTTCGCACAGCTTACCGCATACGAATGGGGAACGGCTTGGAATTACTATAACTTTATCATTGTTTTCGGCGGTGCGTTTTTGGCATTGGCGGTACAGTCGGTTTACAACAAAGGCGGACTTGGCGTAACCAAGATAATTCTTATGGTTTTGTCCGCGCTTGTGTTCGTATTCCTCCTGCCCCTCAACACCTTCATACCCGCGCTCGGCAAATTGTTCGATCCGCTTTCCAAAGCTCTCGGCTGCGGAGATACGGCGGCGTTCACTTCCGGCACTCATTTCGAAGCGGGCATAACCGGTATAACCTTTATCGACCTTATCAAAACCAACGCGGGAATGACTTTGGTTGGTAAAATTCTTTATATCGTTACCGGCGCTCTCGTATGTCTTTGCCTTTTCAATTTCGCATACGATATGTTGGAAATCGCTACGGGTAGCAAGTACGACAAGTACGGCATTATAAGCGCGAACAAACCCATGAGCGTTTGGGCGATTATCAGATACTTGCTTGCACTGCTTCTTGCCGCGGCGTCAATCGTTCTTCTCTTTTTGATTAAAGATCTGACCCCCGGCGTATACCTTTACGTTGTTACCGCACTGATACTAATTCAATTCATATTCGTAATTATCAGGGCTGCGGTTCTTTCTTCCAAGCGCAAGAAAGCTATTGCTGCAGATGCAGTTGTAGTTCATCCCGACGAAGCGCCCATATTCACCGAGGACGTGGATTTCTCCGAACACGTGGACGAAGACGTAGATACCATTACGATAGAAACTCCCGTTTACGAAGAGGAAGAATACGTTTACGAAACGCGTCATCCCGAAAGTATGCAGGAAGAACCCGTTGAAGAAGAACAGCCCGAAATTAGCGAAGAACCCGTACACGAGGAAGAGCCTGTTTACGAAGAAGAACAGCCCGCATACGAAGAAGAACCCGCTCCCGAAGAGCAGCCTGTTTACGAAGAAGAACCCGTATATGAAGAGGAACCTGTTTACGAAGAAGAACCTGTTTACGAGGACGAACCCGTATACGAGGAAGAACAGCCCGCATACGAGCAAGAACCCGAACAGGATTACGTCAATCAGCCGTCGTATACCGAACCCAGCAGACCCGAAACCGAAGAACGCACTTACGTCTACAATTATAAGCCGGTTTATAATGGTCCTACGGACGAATTTATGGATACACTCGACGATGCGGAAAAAATCGAATTCGTTCAGGTATTCCTTGAAAAGACCAAGGGCAATATCAAAGGCGTTCCCGATTACGTTCTCGGTCAGGACAATTCGAGATTCTTCCCCTCGGTATTCATCCACATCAACAGAGCGCGCGAAGTCGTATCCACGCACCTGCTTGAAAAAATCTACAAGCAAATCGGTAAAAACTAATTCACCACAAAAAATTATAAGGCAACGGAAATTATCCGTTGCCTTTTTAATTTACATTTAAAAATTTATTATTACCGACGCTTTATAATTACAGTCACTTTATTGCCGTTTACGCTCACGTTTCCGCCGCTGACGGCGTTCACAATATACAGTCCCCTGCCGCTTTCGGCAAGAGTTTCTGGCAGAGAGGGTTTTGGAATGACACCCAAAGAGCGTTCCCCGCTCACTTTAATCACCACTTCGTCGCCCGTCAGAAAGCCGTGGAAATACGCCGCCTCCCCACAATGCTTTAATACGTTTGAAATAAGCTCGCACGAAACAAGCCGAGAGTCGAACACGCAGTCCGCAGAAACGTTTTCGCTTTCAAGATAATCTAAAAACTCTTGAAGGAAGGCGTTCATTTCATTTAAATCGTCAACTTTAAAGCTAATCATTTTGACAACGCTTCCTTTAATTTTTCGACTATTTTCTTTTCCGCGCGGGATACGAACATCTGGCTCATGCCGAGCGCTTTGCCAGCCTCCGCTTGGGATTTACCCTGCAAAAAGCGGAGTTTTACCACTTCCTGCTCTATTCCGCTTAGTTTTGCTATTTCTGAACGCAGGGCTTCCCTGTCCTCGAAATTTTCGAAAGTGCGGTTATCGTCCGAAATAAAATCGTATACGGGTGACTCGCCGTCGTCGTTTTTGACCGTCGCGTCAAGGCTCAACGTCGTACGGCTTTCCAAAGCTTCCAAAATACTTTCCTCGCTCTCCCCCAATATGGCGGCAAGCTGTTTAACGGTGGGTTTTACGCCGTGTTTCTGATAGTATGTACCGATTTCCTCCCGCACCTTAGCGTACAGGGTGTAAAGCTTTCTGGGAACTCTCACGGCGTGGGAATAATCGCGGAAATAGTTGCGTATCAGCCCCGTGATTGTGGGCGTTACGTATGTAGTGAACATATACCCCATATCGGGGTTGAATTTTTCCACACCAGAAATGAGACCTTCGGAAGCTATCTGAAGAAGGTCGTCATAATCAACGCCGCGTCCCGCAAATTTTTTGGCGAGGATTTCCGCAACGTACATATAGTTTTCAACCAGCGCGTTCCTGACCGCCTTGTCGCCCGTTTCACGGTACTTGCGGAAAAGCTCCAACGCCTGCTCGTTAGTCATCATAATGCAAGAGTGAGTTTGTTTATAGCTTCTCCGCGCCTTTCGATATCCACGGAGGAAACGAGTGCGGAAACCAATGCGAGTGAAAAATCGTTATCGCAGGCGACAGGCTGACCGCCTATGCCTTCCACTACGGCAACGACGCCGCCTTCGGTCTTTAAAACGACTTCGGCATATTCGCAGCCGCACCCCTTTAAAATAATGCAGCTTTCCGTAACGCACACTTTCATATCTTCTGCGGCGTCCACGTCCACGTCGGCGGCGGAGCAGACCGCACCGACGGCAAGACGTAAAGCCGTAAGATATTCGCTGTCCGAAAGGCAGAAATTTATCTTGAATTCTTTCATGCTTCTATCTCCATTATTCTGTCGAGAGCGCAGATTTCAAACAGTTTTTTAATTCTGGGGCGCACGTTAATCAGCTTGAAACCGTTGCCGTCCGCCTTTACCGCTTTGAAAAGCTTTACGAAAGTGCCGAGCGTCGTACTGTCGATAAATTCCAAAGCGGAGCAGTCGAACACGACGTCCTTTTTATCATGCTCGTACATAGCGCACACCTGCGCGTAAAAATCCTCGCTGGTCGCGGCGTCGATTTCCCCCGCGAGAGCTATTAAAAGTTTTTCGTCAGCCGACAACAATCTAACCTGCTGCATAACAGTTTTCTCCTAATTTTCTCTACAATATTATATAAACACAATAAACGGTTTTTAACCCGCACAATTATTTTAAAGAAAACCTTTATAATTTGTCAAGACATTTTTTATTGCAAGTTTATACGCGCATATGTAATATTATGCATATTTTCACCCGTTTACCGCATACCTTTCGTTTAAACAATGCATATTTCATTGACACAGACACATTTTTATGATATAATTTCAAAAATACAGTAAAAGGAAAGAACGCATTGGATTTCAACGAAGCCAACCTTATAGTCAAATATTCCCCGATTATATCCCGCCTTGCGGAAGAAATTCGGGCAACGGACGTAATAGAGCCGGAGCTTTACGACGTATACGAAGTTAAACGCGGCTTGCGCGATAAAAACGGCAAGGGCGTATTATGCGGTCTTACGGAGATAAGCGAAGTTACCTCGTGGGAAGAGAAGAACGGCGTTCGCACGCCCATCGACGGTATTCTTTGCTACCGCGGCTACAACGTAAAGGACTTAATTAAAAATTGCGTTGCGGAAAACCGTTTCGGCTTCGAGGAAGCGATTTATCTTCTTATGTTCGGAAATCTTCCCTCGAAAACGGAACTCGACTTCTTTTGCGAGATGCTTTCCGAATTCCGCGTATTGCCACGCAATTTCGTCCGCGACGTCATAATGAAGTCGCCTTCCAAAGATATGATGAATATGCTCGCTCGGTGCGTACTTAATCTGTACAGCTACGATCCCGACCCCGATAACGTTTCGGTGAGCAACGTTTTAAGACAGTGCTTACAGCTTATCGCGCAGTTTCCGATGATGGCGGCGTATTCGCACAGGGTTTACAAATACTACAACACTCCCGACGATTCGATGTACATACACAAGCCCGTGGCTTCCTATTCGACGGCGCAGAACATTTTGCATATCGTGCGAAAGGACAACGCTTTCACCGATCTGGAAGCAAAGGTTTTGGACGTATGTCTGATTCTTCACGCAGACCACGGTAGCGGTAACTTGCGGAAAGTAACAAAAGGCAAGAAAATACAAACAGAA
>CAYXXB010000015.1:0-26780 GCA_964468955.1 uncultured Clostridia bacterium
CGATGTTCGCCACCATCTGCATAACCTTTTCGGGTTTGGGCGAAGAATGGAAATATTGGCGCACCCTGTTTTTAAGCACGCGCGCTTTGCCCACGTAAATTACGTTGGAATATTTGTCCAGCATTATATATACGCCCGGATTGTCGGGCAGAAGGCGAAGTTTTTCCTTAATTACGTCCATATTCCACCAAATTTAATTATACCACTTTCTTATATCTTTTGCAATATTAAAGCGCAAAAAAAGAGCAATATGATATTGCTCTTTCCTCTTAAATTTTATTTTCTTTCAGCTTTCGCTTTTTCAACAGCCCAAAAACTCCACACCTTTAAGCATTACGTCGTTTACCGTGTCGTTTACGAGCGAATAAGTAATGACTTTGCCGAACCGTTCGCACTTAACTATACCGAGATTTTTAAGTAATCTGAGCTGATGTGAAACCGTCGTCTGATTTATTTCCAGCACGCGCGACAAATCGGTAACGCACATTTCCGAAATGGCGAGAGCGGAAAGCATGCGAACCCTTGTGGGGTCTGCAAAAATCGAAAAAAAGCAAGTAATACTGTCCAAAACGTCCCCTTCGGGGACGTACTCTCTGACCAAATCTTTTGTGCGCCTGTCCAACAACATCGTATCCTGCACCGTAATATCCTCCCGAACCTTTTTACAATCATAATTATACAGGTAGATATGACCGTGCGTCAATATGAATTTTTGGCTTATATTGTCATAAAAGCGGACCCTTTGTCATTTGCTTTCGATAGCCGTTACCTTGTACCCCGCTTCTTCAACGACGCGCTTTATTTCCTCGTCGGAAACCTCTTCCCTGCTCCTTATTACGGCAAGGTTTTTCTTGAGCTTTACGTCCGCGGAAACCACTCCGCTTACCGCCGAGAGCGCTTTTTCAACGCGCGCCGCGCAGTGATCGCAACACATACCTTCTATGATTACAAGTTTTTTCATATAATCGTTCTCCTTTTCGTTTTCATTTATTTCAGTCGGCGTCGGGCTTGATGCTTGCTCACCGCTTTTTACAACCCTTTTGTTTTTATAGCGAAGCAGTCTGAGCGCGTTGCAAACAACGAACAGTGAGCTTAAGCTCATACACGCCGCCGCTATCATCGGATTGAACACGAACCCGACCGCAGACAGTGCGCCCGCGGCTACGGGAATCATAATCACGTTGTAGAAAAACGCCCAGAACAGATTTTGCTTGATGTTTCGCACGGTGGCTCGGCTTAAATCTATAGCGGTATCGAGGGCGCGCAAATCGCCGCTTGCTAGCACCACGCCCGCGCTGTCTATAGCGACGTCCGTGCCGTTTCCTATCGCAATGCCTACGTCCGCCTGCTTTAACGCCGGCGAATCGTTTATGCCGTCGCCGACCATAGCCACAACGCCGCCTATCGACTGCATATTTTCGACCGAACGCAGTTTATCTTCGGGCATAACTTCGGCGATAAAATCGTCTATTCCAACGCTGTCCGCAACGGCTTTTGCGGTTGCTTCGCTGTCGCCCGTGAGCATTGCAACGCGGATACCCCGTTCTTTGAGCAGAGCTATCGCTTCCTTACTTCCGTCCTTCACACTGTCGGCAACCGCGATCAGCGCTATCACGCTCTTTTCGTCCGCAAGATAAGTTACCGTTTTGCCCTGTGAAGAAAGTTCGTCTGCGGCGGTTTGCACTTCCTTTGAAATTGTTATTCCGTCAAGAAGAGCCGAGTTGCCGAGGCGGTATTTGCTTCCGTTATAAACGGCTTTCGCACCCCTTCCCACAACGTATTCGAAGTTTTCGACCGCAAATCCGCTTCCGCAGTATTCGCTGATACACTTTGCAAGAGGGTGGTTTGAATTGGCTTCTATGCCGCCTGCGATACCGAGAACAAATTGTTTGTCTGCGCCGTAGCAAATCACTTCGCACACTTCGGGTTTACCGCGCGTAATGGTTGCGGTTTTGTCGAGAAGAACGCAATTTAAGTCACGCGTTTTCTGCAGGTTCTCCGCGTCCTTATACAGAACGCCGAGAGAAGCGGCTTTGCCGGTAGCAGTCATTATTGCAACAGGCGTTGCAAGCCCCAACGCGCACGGACATGACACGACGAGTACCGAAATAGCGTAAGTTACGCAGTGTTCGGGTTTAAACGCGCCGTCAATAAGTAGCCATATAACGAAAGTTAAAAGAGCTATTGCGGTGACGGCGGGTACGAATATTCCCGCAACTTTATCCGCAAATTTTTGTATCGGCGCTTTGGAAGCTCCCGCTTCCCGCACCATTTTTATTATTTTGCTTAATGTTGTTTCCGCGCCCACTCTTTCGGCGCGCACCTTTATAACGCCGCCGACATTCACTGAAGCCGTGGTTACCGTATCTCCGACGGAAAGCTCTACGGGCATACTCTCGCCCGTGATAGCCGACTTATCGGCAAAGGTATGACCTTCGGTTATAACGCCGTCCACGGGTATATAATCGCCCTGACGGACAACGGCGATATCGCCGACTTTTACCGAGGCAATGGGAACGGTTCTAAATTCGCCGTCCTTTTCTATCGTAACTTCATCGGGGGCAAGACGGAGCAGTTTTTCAATCTCGCTTCCCGTCCTCTTCTTGGATTTTTCTTCAAGCCATTTGCCGAGGGTTACGAGCGCCAGAATCATTGCCGCGCTTTCAAAATGCAGGTTCATTGCGTTTGCTTGCGGATTTATTCCCGCAAACACAAAGCCCGTAAGCACTGCCGAATATATGAACGAAACGCCAGAACCGAGCGCAACGAGCGTATCCATATTGGGTACTCTGCGTATAAGCGCCATAAATCCGCGTGCGAAAAACGCATAGTTGACGCCGATAATTACCGCCGAAAGCACCGCCTGATAGAGAGCGAACCACTGTGAATATCCTTTATGCGGGTCCAGGAAAAACGGCAACGGAAAATGGAACATATGCCCCATGGAAACGTACATAAGAGGCACTAAAACGCACACGGAAATTATAAAGCGAATGAAAAGCTTTTTATCTTCCCCGCCATTTTTTGGTACGGGAGCCTGCCCCTCTTCGAATATTCCGTATCCGAGCGATGTTACCGCGCTGAAAATTTCCGCAACGCTTACGGCGTTTTCGTCGTAATCCACGCGCATACTCTTCCCCATCAGACTGACTTCGACAGAACGCACGCCTTGCATTTTACCGACAGTGCGTTCTATACCCGACGAACACGCCGAGCAAGTCATTCCCGTTACGTCAAAGTTTGATACCATACCCCTGTTATTCCCTATCTAACCTAAGATTATTATTTCTAAAAAAGTATAACACTTAATTCCTACCTTGTCAATAGGAATTAAAAATATATGATAAAAAAACTAAAGCCCCGCACAGTTTTGTACGGGACGATATTTTTATTAAATTTAAACCTTGTCGGATTTAAAGCGTTTTATCGATAAAAAGATCGAGGCGACTATTGCCAACGCGTTCATTATGCCGAGAATTAGTATCGGAAGCCAAGGCAACGACAAATAGTCTATCAAGTCGGGAACGTTCGCATAACTTGCGAACTTGAAGTCGGGCTTGGGATTATAATACATTTCCATTGCATTACCGCAAAGATTTGTCATAACGAGCGTAAAAATTACCATTACGGCTAAGAATACAGCCGAAGCGATAGCTACGTTGCGCTTGCGTTCCAAATGAAAGATTGCATACGTTGCAAAGAAAACCAACGCAAATACAAGTATACCGAAAGAGTATCCGTACGCGGAAATATTTTCTGCCTGCAAAGCCGATTCAAACATATTTTCGCCGTCCACACAGAAAGCTATGAAAGCGATAAACAAGACGAATACCATCGATATTGCCAATATAAATAAGCTGGCAATAACCGCCATAAGCAGAGTTGAGAAAAACGTGAACACCACTCTCTGTTTAGGCGAAAACGGCGCAACCGAAAGTGCCGAAGGCTTAACCGCGGTCGTGATACCTACTCCCATTGCCGAACCGATAAACACGCCGTGAATTACGGTAAACGGCAATCCCATTTGCGTAGACGTCAAAATCAGCGCGATAATAATTATTATAAACGCCGGAATATAGCCGCGCATATGCCTGCCCGCTTCGGCAGTGCCTGCACCGCGCTGAATCAAACGGAAGTATTGCCAGAAATCTTTAAATTGCTTTTTTATTTTTTCCATTTTGCTCACCCCTTATATTCCGAACACGGACTGCGACGAATTGTACATAACGCTTTTCTGTTCGCCGAGCAAATGCACGAACAGCTCCTCTACAGTAGGTATTTTTACCTGCACTCCCTCGCCCGAAATGTTTTTGTTTTTTGTCACGAACGTGTAGCCGAACATATCCTTGACCAAACCTATCGCTCCCGCGCGCATTTCGTCCGTTAGCTCGCTGCAGCGAACAAGGCGGTAATTCTGGGTAAGGCTTTCCTTGTCCTCGTCTAAAATGACGCGCCCTCTGTCAAGCATTACGATATAGTCCGCAATTTTATCCAAGTCCTCGGTAATATGCGTCGAGAACAGGACGGTGTGGTTTTCGTCAACCATATACTCCTGTATAAGCGTCATAAGCTCGTTTCTGTCGTATGGGTCGATGCCCGAAGTAGGTTCGTCCAATATGAGCAGTTTCGCACCCAAACAAAGCGCGAGTACGAACGAAAGCTTTTTCTTCATACCGAACGAATACTTTCCCACGCGTAATTTCTGCGGAAGATTGAACTTCGTCGTAAGTGCTACGTATTTATCCATATCGAAGTTAGGATACATCGCTGAATAAACCTTTACTATTCCCTTCGGTTTTGCATACTGACTGAAAATCAAATCGTCGAACACGCACGCGACGGAAGAGAGAATTTCAACTTCGTTGCCCGCAAACCGCTTGCCGTCATACAGTATTTTACCGTCTGTTGCACGCTGTGCGCGCATTATGGTTTTTATAAGCGTGGATTTACCCGCGCCGTTTGCGCCGATTAATCCCGTTATCGCACCCTTTTTAATATTGAGATTAAGATTTTCAATCTTAAAATTTCCGAGGTCTACGCTCAGATTTGCTATTTCCAAGGCGTTCATCACTTTCCCTCCCAAATTTCGTCGATTAGTTTGGTTACCGTTTGCTTTTCCATTCCGTTTGCCCGAGCATACGTAACGCAGACGGAAAGCTTTTGTTTGAGTTCTTCCTCCGCCGCCGCGGTAATAACTTCCACGTCCTTGTACGCGACAAAAACGCCTTTGCCCGCAACGGACTGGGTATACCCTTCCGCAGTTAAATCGTCGTATGCGCGTTTTGCGGTTACTATACCAACTTTCAGCTCTTTTGCAAGCATACGTATAGATGGAAGCATTGTACCCGAGACAAGCTCCCCGCGGGTTATCTGTTCTTTTATCTGCAGTTTTATCTGCTCGTATATCGGCTGGTCGCCGTTAGGATTGGTAATAAGCTTCATTACAACTGTTATTATAACTTAGATACAGTTGTTTGTCAACTGTTTTTATACAATAATTACAGTAAAATAAAAAAATTAAGCGGCGCAATTTGCGCCGCTTATAAGTCATTATTATATTAAAATGATACTCTCATCACTTTGATTAGAAGCAAGTAGTTCAAGGCGCGTGAGTACCGACGACAGGAGTGTACACAGACGTACACGACTTAGGCGGCACGGAACACAACGCCGAAATACGAAGCTTATAATCAAAGAAACAGTTAAAAAAACTCGTGATAGATCGCTGCTATACACTTTTCCATATCTTCGTTTTTAACGCCGACTATGATATTTAGCTCGCTTGAACCTTGGTCTATCATTTTTGCGTTTACGTTCGCCGCAGCCATTGCTTTGAAAAGTCGCGCCGAGGTACCTATCGACGACGACATTCCGTGTCCCACCGTCGCTATCAGCGCAACGTTTTCCATAACTCGGATAACGTCTGGTTCCGCCTCGTCCTTTATGCCTTCGAGAATGCGTTCGAGCTTGTAGCCTTCAACCTGCTCCTCTTCCAGAACCACGGACATAGTGTCTATTCCCGACGGGATGTGTTCGACGGAAACGCCCTCGCGCTCCAACACGGTAAGCACTTTGCGAACAAAACCGACTTCGTTGTTCATATGGCTCTTTTCGATTAAGATAACGACGAAATTCTTTTTACCCGCAATTCCCGTAACGACGTTGCCGTCGGGCTTATATTGCGAAATAGGCAATATCGTAGTACCCTCGTCGTCGGGACGGAAAGTATTTTTAATAACTATAGGAATATTCGCTTTACGCACGGGGAAAATGCTTTCCGAATGAAGCACGTTCGCGCCCATATACGAAAGCTCCCGCAATTCCTTATAAGAAAGCGCTTTTATGTGCTTGGGTCTTTCAACGATATGCGGGTCGCACGCCAGAAAACCCGAAACGTCCGTCCAGTTTTCGTAAACGCTGGCGCCGACTGCGCGGGCAACGATTGCGCCCGAAATATCCGAACCTCCGCGGGAAAAAGTTTTTACCTTGCCGTCCTCTCCGACGCCGTAAAAGCCGGGGAATACCGCCGTTTTTACGCCCGAAACGGCTTTGGAAATAGCCTTATATGATTTATCCGCGTCGAACGCTCCCTTTTCGTCAAAGAAAACGACATCCTCGCTGTCTATAAACTTAGCGCCCAACAGCTCCGCCATTACCTTTGCGGATAAGTATTCACCGCGGGAAGCCGTGAAATCGCGGCTGTGTTCTTTGTTTAATCTTTTTTCTGTTTCGTCAAGTACGGACGTGATATCCATACCCAAATTGAGTTCTTTTACTATACTTTCAAAACGAGTGCGCACTTTTTCAAAAGCGTTGCCGCACTGCCCCGTCTTTTGTATTTCTTCATAACAGGCGTACAGAAGGTCTGTAACCTTCGTATCGCCGCTGAATCTTTTGCCGGGGGCTGAAACGACGATGAACCGCCGCACTTCATCCGACTGTATTATTCTTTTTACGGCGTTCATAACGTTGCCGTCCGCCATGGACGTGCCGCCGAATTTACATACTTTTAAAGCCATAAATACCTTTTATTTTACTATTTTCTTCGCCTCTATGTAATAACGTTTTTCGTTACCTTCGCCCATAGAAAACGTTTTGCGGGGTAAATTCCCGCCCGTAACTATAAGACGGAAAAAATCGGCTTTCTTTATAGGGGGAAGCAGAACGCCCGCTCCTTGCGACGAAAAACCTTTCAGCTCCTCTTCGCCGTGGATATAGTCCACTTCGCCGCCGTTTTTTGAAATAAAATCCGAAATATATTCGTCCAACTGCCTTATCCCCTGCGGGATATCATCGGAAAATTCAATATCTTTTACTTTGCCGTTTACGACAACCTGCGCCGCTTTGTTTCCTTCAAAGTGCAAGCCGTTTGCAAACTGTTCGCCTTTATCCGTTTTAATAAGCCTGTGGATAGGCTCGAACGTGAGCGCGGGGTCGTAGATGTTGACCGCTTCCACGAGAGCAAACCTAGCGGGGTGGTCTTTCGCTTCCTCTTCGCTGAGAGTGCTTTTAAGATTTTCCCAACAGGTTTTTGCCGTGGCAAGCGAATGGTTGCCGTCGCCGACGGCGAACAATATGCGCTGTCCGTTGCCGTATCTGTCGCCTTCGGACAGTTTATCGAAAGCGGAAATCACTTCTTCCGCGTTGACAATTTCCGTTCCCTTAACCTTGCCGCCGCCCATATTCAGTTCGAAATCGTACAAAACGTTACCGCGTTTGGCGGCTTTAAGAACTGTGTTTTCCGCATCGTCGTACAAAAGCATTATGTGCGGAAGCTCTATAACCGCGTTTTTGCGTATTTCCACACGGGGCGGTATTCTTTCCAGAATGGTCGCTTCGGTGGAACGTATTAGAGCCTGACTTCCCTTTTCGAAAGAGTAATCTTCAAGATCTATTGCAAGCACGATACCCGTTCTCGTACCCGATTGCGTTGTGCGTTCCACGAGAATGAATTTGCCGTTTACTTCGTAAAAAACGCCGCCGTCGATATACTTTTTCATATTCACATTGATTGTATCAATGCGGTTTTGCGTATCGTCCTTTAAATAAATTTCGGGATAAATGAGATTCAATGCGGAGGGCTTTTCGCCGACAAACGCTTTCAAATCGCTCCAATATTTATAGTCGGACGTAAACTGATCGCAAGCGTTTACCGCCCAAACGGTCATATCCGCATTTTTAGGCAAAAGCACGGCGGGAATTTTTACGGTTGACATAACCAGCCCCCAGATTAAATGTTGATAAGCACTACTACTACCGCGGCAAGCGCAACGGCGAGAAGTTTTAAGCCTATATTTTTTGTGAATAAATCTTTGAGAAACTTTTTCATTTTACTTCACCTGCGCAGTTAAGTCTGACCAATAGTAATCGCTGAGAGCGTTTTTGATATCAACGTCGGATGCGTAACGCTTTTTGATTTCACCGTTTCTGATAATAGAAATAATACCCGTTTCCTCTGAGACGACCAAGGACGTTACCGAAGCTACCGTCGTTACGCCGAGAGCAGCGCGGTGACGCGAGCCTACTTCCTGAGGTATACTGTCGTCCTGAATAAGCGGAAGGAAACAGCCCGCGGCGTGAATCTTGTTCCCCTCTATAATCATTGCACCGTCGTGCAGTGGCGCTTTGGGATAGAATACCGCCTCTATCATCTGCGAATTGATATCCGCGTTAATTACCGTACCGCTCGAAATTATTCCGTCGGGTAGGTTTTCATTGGAAAGAACTATCAGCGCGCCAATGTCGTTTTTGGACATATGCTGAAGCGCACGAACGACTTCCTCTATGGTATATTCTATGTCGCTGACGGTAAGAGCGTCCTTTTTCGCATCCTTTTTCGCGTGCTTTTTAGAACCCGTGTCGAGTAGATTTCTCTTAATTTCCGTATTGAACATAAAGAGAATGAACATATCGAAGAACACGACTAATATGACAAGCAGGTGCGAATCTATCTTGTTTGACAGCGAGAACGCAAATCCTACGAACACGATTATTGATACGAATATAGGAACGAGCCTCATGCCCTTGTTGTCTTTTATCATTTTTAAAACAACGTAGAAGGTAACGGCGAATATCAAAAACTCCATTATATAGCTGTAGTCGAACGATTTCGCCATTATTTTAACTTTTTCCCAATAATCAATCCAGAACTGCGCACCCATAGGTTACATTACTCCCTTTTATTATTATAACACCTTATACGTATTTAATTATATTATTTTATGCAAAAAAAATAAAGCGTTTTAACCCGCTTTATAGTTTATAGTACACATTTTTGTAAAATTTATTGTGAAAATGGCGCTTTTTAAGCGAACAAAACGTTGCAAACAGCGCTTTCAAGCGCACCGTCCTTGGTTATAAGCCCACCTTTGAACGAGGAAATCAGCGAATAAAGCGAATTTATCAGCTTGCAAAGCCTGTCCTTTCCGAACAGCCTTGCCTCCTCCGCGTTCTTTTTTACCGCCCATTCGCTCATCTTAAGCTGTGCCGCAAGCTCCTGCGGTGAAGCGCTTTGCGATAATATGGCAAGCAGGTTTTTGAAATAATTCAAAAGAGAAGCGAGGAGCGCGTTTTCGTCGTAGCCTTTTGTAAGTAAATCGCTGCAAATAAGGGTGAATGAAGTGTAATCGCGGCGGGCGACGGCTTTCGTCATTTCATATACGCGGTATTCCGCATCCTTATAGACGAGGTTGTCCACGTCGGCTTTGCTCACCGAACCTCCCTTGCCCCACTCTATAAGCTTTTCGACCTCCATACTCACCCTCGCCATATCGCGTATGCAATAGCTTGCAACCGCTTCGCACGCTTCAACAGTAGACGAAACGCCCGCGCGTTTCATAGTAAGGTACGCCCAACGGGCAACAATCTCTTCGTCGGCGCGGTTGCAATCCACGTAAGTTACGCACTTTTTGCGCTTTAAATCCACACCCTTTTTGCTCTGAGAATTGACTATTATGAGTATGGAATCGGCGGGAAAGTCATCGAAAAACGGCTGTAAATATTTAGAGTAATCACTTTCGGTCGGGTAAAATTCGGAAAGCTTTACCACGCGCTTGGGAGCCATAAACGGAAATGCGGACAACGCCGACGTTATATCCGAAAGCGCCGCTCCTTTATACTGCGAACCGTCAAAGCTAGCGTAATTGAGTTCGGGCATTTCCAGAAAAGCCGACTTTATCTGCTCTTCCGCTTTTGTGCGGAAGTATGCGTCGTCGCCCTCCAACAAGTATATTTTTTGCGCTCCCTGCGCTATGTCGTCTTTAAGTTGTGTAAATTTCATAAAGCTTCCTTAATTTTTAAAAACTATCTTGCTGTGACGCTAACGAGCGAAAGCACTCCTCTTCGTATTTCAAACGTTACCGCTCCGCACTCTTCCGGCGCATAACTTGCGTCTTTGAAATACAATACGCTTTTACCTCTGTCGGGACAATTCCAAAGTACGTCTCCCCCCGATTGTTCTGCTTTCAGATTGCTATCAAGGGTTAACTTTACCCCGTCTATATTTATGCTGACGTTGCCGTTTTTAAACGCAAACTCAACTCCGCACAATGTAAAATTATCCGTTGAAGTTACCGTTACGGAAGATATTTCCCCGATGCCTATCGCACCGCCCGCAACAAACATTTTATCGCAGTCGTATTTTAGTGCGTAAAAGGCAGAAATATTATCGCTGTCGCCTGCGGCAACTACCGCGACGGCGTTGCCCGTATACCCTTCGACGTCACCCGAAAGCCCTTCGCTAACAACTATTACCGTGCCGCCGTTCGTGTTTATAACTACCGACCCGCCTGTTTTACCTGCGCCGAAAGTTACTCGAACCGCTCCGCTTGCAACCTCGCCGACGGTGGCAAAACCAAGAACGAGCCATAAGGACGAAATGGAAACAAGCGCTCCGCGCCAAAACGGGCGCATATTCAGCTTTTCGGTCATTCCCGCCGAAAAGAGTATAAACGGCGCGTAAATCCAATAACCGAAAGACTGAGTTATTACTGCGTTTTCAAACCCAAATTCAACCGTGAGATTTATAATAAGCTGAATGGGCGCTGTTGAAAACGGAACGAGTGCAACCGCCGAAAATGGCGCAGCTGCCGAAAGCGTTACGCATATAAAAAGCAGTAAATACAGCACTGAAACGACGGGTACGATAATGATATTCAAAAACAATCCCGCCAAAGAAATATAACCGAAATGCTTAAACTGCGTGGGTACCGTCATTAAATTCACAGCCAAGCCGACGGAGAGCAGTCTGCGCAGTTTTGACGGAATAAAGCCGAGAACTGCGCTTATATTTCTTTGCAGCGCCACTACGCCGAGAGCCGCGCCAAACGAGAGCAAAAAGCCGACGTCGTACAGATACAGCGGATTTATAAGCAGTAAAATTATCGCGGCGCAAGAAACAGAATTTAAAGCATCATACTTTTTATGGCAAAGCGAAGCTATAACAGCCGCAGTACAGGCAACCGCCGCCCTTACGGACGAAGGAGTAAATCCGCACACCCCCGCATAGAAAATTATAACTCCCGCTCTTACCGCCGCCGAAACGAAACGGTTTACGGGCAACTTTTTGAATAAGAGCGTTAAAGCGCCGAAAATTACGCCGATATGTAAACCCGAAACCGCGAACACGTGCGCTATACCGCCGTTGCGGAAAGAAGATAGCGTTCCTTCGGAAATAAACGAGGAATTGCCCGTCAGCATTGCAAAACAGACAGCCGCAGTTTCCCCGTCGGTATTCGTGAAAAGCACGTTTCGTATGCCGTTGTTTATTGCGCCGAAAAGAGAAAATTTCCACGTTGAATCAAGGCCGTAGCTGACCGTGCAGTAATACTTAATTCCGTTTATAGCGCGATAGCTGACTTCTCCGCCCTGATAAAAGCTTTGTCTGTTCAGGGAAGAAGAAAAAGCAACTTTGTAACCCGTTTCGCAATAATCACCCGCATTACCGCCCAAATAGGCGATTATTTTTCCGCCAAGTGCAACTCCGTCGGCGGAAGCGCCCGATACGACTATATAGTTTTTCCCGCCCGAAGTCTGCCCGACCTCGCTTACAATTCCTTCTATTCTATAAGTCTGCCCGAAAACAATTTCCGAACTTATATACGAGCAATAGTAAAAGTATACGCAAAGCGCACCCGCGAGAAAGAAAACCGTTATGAGAGCCAAGCTCATCGAAAGCGAAGCGCGTTTATAAACCAAAGTACATACAAAAAACGGCACTGCGGCTATAACGGCGGGAATTGCAATATATATTCCGTCAAGAGAAAAGTACGTAAGTATCGTTCCGTACACTATGCCCGCGGCAAGCGAAAGCGCAAGCGCTGCGGGCAAACGGAAATTGAAAATTTTATTTTTCTTATGTGAATTTATCATCGGTTATATCAAGCTTAACCGAGGGAAATCCTGTCCGAAACGCTGCGGATAAATACGCCCGACGACACGCCCTTATCTATGCAGGCGCTGATAAACGACGTGAATTTTTCGGTTACGCGGGGCGGTTTGAACTGGTTGCAAACCGCATTTATAAGCTCGTCTCTATAAAGGCTGACGTTTTCCAAAAGTACGGCTTTTGCACAACATATCACGTCATAAGGCGAATAATCCGCCTCCGTCATTCTTACGGGATTACCCACTTCCACGCGGTATTTTTCAAACGCACACGCTTTGTCGCTGCGGTAATAGTGCTGAGCGCCCATAAATTCCGCAGCTTTGAAATTGCAAGCTGGAATTAGCGAAACTATTTTGTTTTCCAGCTTTACGCCGTATTTTGTTATGCCATACTGGGCAAGCACGCGTTTTATTAAGAACTGTTCGGATATAGGCTCTTCCGCGGTCACCACGGCTTTTATCGTGCGGATTAATTCCGCATCCATATCGCCGCTTAAAAGCACTGAGCTGTCCGCTTTGGTTACCACGGGATTTGCGCACTTATACGCACGCTTATAGTTTGTGGAAACGGTCGTCTGCACGGAAGTAAGCTTATCGAGATAATCCTTAATCTTCTTTATTTCGCGTTTGGGATTATTGAAGAAATTAACCGAATAAAGCTTGATTACGTTCCAATTGTTGCGCTTTAAGGTGTTTACCTGCATTACGAATTTGTCTTTTATAGAGAAATTCTTGTCGCCGTCGCAAAGAACTGCGAGAATGAAATTCTTTTTGTTTTTGGGGTCGAGAACGCCGACGTCTATCTTGAAATCGGAAACGCCGACGTCGCAACGGCATTCGTAACCGTAGGAAGCAAGCTCACTTGCAATGTGTTTGCCTATGCCGTTTCTCTTGATTATAAGCTCGTCGCTGGGCGAAGCAATACCCGTTCTGCCCTTTTCGGCAAATTCAAGGAATGCTTTCAAGCCCGCGACCCCGCGGGAAGTCGTGCGGGACAAATCTATCATCGAATAGCGCATAGAGGCGAACACCGTCATCTCCTCCCTCGCACGGGAAACCGCGACGTTGAGCCTGCGCCAGCCGCCGAGCTGGTTTAAAGGACCGAAGTTGAGCGAGATTTTGCCCATATTGTCGGGTCCGTAGCATACCGAGAACAGAATTACGTCTCTTTCGTCGCCCTGAACGTTTTCAAGGTTTTTGACGAACAGCGGTTCGTCCCTGTCGTAAGCGGCTTCTTCCAAGCCCTTGCTTGCTATTTCCTTGGTCAACATTCTCTCAATATATACCTGCTGAGGAGTCGAGAACGTCACGACGCCTATAGACGAACGGCGTTTAACGGGGTCGGAAAGGCGTTTGATAACCTCGGCGACAAGCGCTTCCGCCTCCTCCTTATTGCATTTTGCACCGCCGCGCTGGTAAATACCGTGTTCGATATAGCGGAAATTAACCTTGGAATTGAGCGCGTCGGGCGAAGGGAACGTACACAATTTTGAAGAATAGTACATTATGTTGGAGAAAGCGATAAGGCTTTCGTGCTTGGAACGGTAGTGCCACGTTAAATGCTTTTCGGGTATTCCGAGGGCAAGGCAATCGTCAAGCACGCTTTCCAAATCGTCCGTTTCGGGGTTCTCTTCGTCCGAGCCGACTGACATAAAGAATGACGTGGGCGGCATCTGTTTGGGGTCGCCTACTACTATCGCGCTCTTTGCCCTTGCCAGCGAAGGCACTGCCTCGCACGTGGGAAGCTGCGAAGCCTCGTCGAATATTACCATATCGAATAAATCGGGAACGGCAGGAAGATACTGCGAAACCGTGAAAGGACTCATAAGCATACACGGCGCGACAACCTTCAACAGTTCGGGGATATCGGCAAACAGATTGCGAATGTTGAGCGTGCGCAAATTCGCCTTTGTCTGACGGCGGAACGACATCAATTCCAGTGCGAGCGGTCCCTCCGTCGCGTCGTCGGACAAGCGGGAAACAAGGTCATGCCTGATTTTTTCGCGAGTAAGGACGGAGTATTCTTCAAGAACCTGCGAAAAACTGCTTGCCGTTTCGTCCATAACCGTTGCGGAGAAGCCTGCAAGACGGTGGTCGGCGGGTATGTTTTTCTGCACGAAATTTCTGTAAACGTTCTTGCGGAACGCCGAAAGTATTTTTTCGCCACTTATCTGTCCGCTTTCGAGAGCGTCGGTTATGAAAGTCAGTCCTGCGTCGTTCAAATCCTTTGCCGTCTGCTTGTACATACACCAAGCGGGAAGCATATCGATATTATCGATAAGCGCTGAGCATTTGGCAGTATAATATGTGAAAATGTCCTCGTCGGCAATTTCCTGTTTATCGGCTTTAATGACGTTTACGAAATAGTCGCAGCTGTCGTTAAACGACTTTGCCGCGCCCAAGAAGCCCGAATAAAGCGGCTTTAAGTGTCCGTCGCTAGCCTTTGCGCACACCGAATTGAACGCGTCGGCGTTGTAATCCATAAACACGCCCGCACAGAGCTTGTGGAAATCGTATAAAGGTGCGAGGAATTCGTCCCTCTTTCTGTCGTTTATTCCGCCAGTAATTCCGAGGAAATTGGAAGAAAGCTTTGTGAAGTTGAGTATCTTCTGCCTGTCCTGCTCTATCTCCAGTGCGCGCTTTACGTAATCGAGAATTTCGCCCTCTTTAATAGGTTCTTTAGCAAGCCTCGTAACCCTTTTTACGGCTACGGAAAGGCTTTTGAATAAACGGTAATCCTTGCCGCATTCTTCGAGTTCCTTTTCCACGTCGTCTGCGATTTTCGCAATATCGGGAAGCCCTTTGAATTTAGTGAGCCAATTTTTAACGCGGGCGTCGAAGCGGATGTTTGCATTGTAGAAAACGTAAAAATCCTTTTCTTCGCAGGAGTAAAATTCTTTAAGATCGTTGCCCGTCAAGGTGCGGACAATTTTTATAAGGTCGGCAAGTTTACGAGCCGTGAACGTGCTGATTTTCTGGTTGAACGTATCCAAAAACAGCGCGAGATAATTCTTTAAATGCTTCAGCTCCGCAATAACGACTTCTGCAGAGAACATTGCCGTGCGCTTTACCTTTTCGTCGCAGTAGGTAAGATTGACGTTGGCAAACGGCGAACGGTAAACCCCTCCGCACTCCTTTGCCGCCGCCTGCGCGGTGAGCAGCATATTTTCGTATTCGCTGAGCTTCTTTGCCGTCAGGTTGTCATAGAACGTGCTTTCGATATTTACAAGCTCGGGAGCCGAAGCGTTATTGAGATAATTGACTATACCTTCGTACACCGAAACGCCCAAGCCGCGCTTTTTGTGAAGTGCGTACAGGGGTTGTTTTAACGTGTTTCTGTACTCGGTTATAGTTTCCCCGTCTGTATTGAAACGCGACTGGTCGTACTCGTATTTAAGCGAGAGCGTGTTTTCTATTTTGCGGACAATTTCACCCTTGTCTGCGGTCTTGCCGCTGTGAAGTTCGAGGCAGAATTCACCTAAACCGATATCCGTAAGACGCTTTTTAACAACGTCGAGAGCGGCGCGTTTTTCAGCGACGAAAAGCACCCTTTTACCGTCTGAAAGCGCGTTTGCAATTATGTTGGTTATCGTCTGGCTCTTGCCCGTTCCGGGAGGGCCGTGAAGAACGAACGTCGTTCCCAAAGCGGATTCGGCAACCGCGGAATACTGCGAGGAGTCGCAAACAAGCGGGGTCAGAACCTTGGCTGGGTCCGCCTCGTCCTCGCTTTCCGCACGGAGCTTGTTGTTTGTGAATTGATTTGTGTTGGTTAAAAGGCTTGCTATAAGCGGATTGCTTTTATACGTTTCTATATTGTCGCGGACGTCGCGCCACATAGCATAGCCCGCAAAGGTGAACTGCGCAATGTAAACGTCCTCGTACACAAGCCAGCCTTTCATATTGGAAGTGCGCGAACGGATTACAGCAAGTATTTCCGCAGGGCTGAGTTTTTCGTCCTCCACGCCCCTCACGTCTATGCCGAATTCCTGATATAAAAATTCGAAAAGCGTGGTGTTTACGGTAAAATCTTCGCCCGGTTCTAAGGTTATTCCCTGCGTTTTCGTCTTTTTGACGTTGACGGGGAGAAGTACTATAGGCGCGTAATTAAAATCCTTTTCGTCCTTTTTCTTCCACTTTAAAAATCCGAGCGCGATATACAAGGTGTTTGCGCCCACTTCTTCCTGCGAGGATTTACTCTTTCTTATCAGCGCCTGAACGTTTTCATTGAGCGCCGCTTCACCCGAATACGAGCGGACGATGTTTGAATTAAGCTCGATTTTAATAAGCTCCTCAAGCGTTTTTACCTTGCTCCCCAAACCGAAAAACTGAGCGTCTTCAAGCTTGGTCTGATTGTGAAGAAGGTTAAGCGAATCGCCCGTGTGCAGTTTTTCGACGAACGAATTCAAATTTGTTATAAGTAAATGAATACTGTCCCTTTCGTATTTAAAAGCGAGCAGATTATTCTTCATAGAAAGGTCAAGTAGGCGCCTTTCCCAGTTTCTGTTTTTTGAAGCCTTACGCGACAAAGATAGTTTGTCCGCTTCGATAAGTTTTTCAGGTTTTGCTTCGTAAGAAGCCTGTTTATCGCCCAGAATTTCATACGAAGAGCCTTTACCTACCTTTATAGGCATAGCGAAAATACCGCCTATGCGGCAGCGCTTTACGTCTATACAGCTATCGAATTTGCGGGATAAAAGCGCCGTAGTAAAGTGCGAAGACGCGGTTGTAAAACTCGCGTTTTTGTGCGCGAACAAATCGTCTACGTCCACTATCGCAAGGTTGTTTACGCCTGCGGAAACGTAGCGCTCTATTACGGACATATCGTCCTGAAGCGTAGAATTGAAACAGCTTTCGTACAGCCATACGCCTACGGCTATCTTCGTTTTGCCGATGACGATTACGGGGTTGAGCTTTGCCGCCTCCAGACAGGAAGCCGTGAATACGGCCATTGCAAGGGGCGTGGCTTTTTTATCCGCAACGATTTCTGCCGTGTTGCCTATCTTTACGGGCAAAGTGGGGTCGCCGTTTTCCCCGCGTTCGATATTAAGATTTCTCACTGCGGAATATATGGAAGCAAACGCGTACATAACCGTGTTTTTATCGTTGCCGGAATACCCGCTCCACTCCTGCGAGTAGCCCCACGTTTTGAGTTGAAGACCCGCTTCGGCAAGTATTTTCTGACAGTCGGAAAGACGGGGACGGACGAAAGCGGAAAGCATTTCCGCATTGCCCGAAAGCCCCGACCAGCTATCCATCGAAATGGCTTTTACGTCCGATTTGATAGAGCAAACTTCAGTTTTGCCGCACGCTACCGAAACGGTTACCGTGCAGTTTTCCTCGCCTTCCAATTCCGCAAGGTATTTGGGATTTAAAAGAGAAGGCGTTTTAACCTCCATACTGCTCTCGGCGGGAAGCTGGGCAATTTTTATCTGTACGGGAAGTATGAGCTTGTTCGCGCCCGTAACGGTTATTACGAGATCTTCGAACGTTTCTTCTCCTCCGTTTACAAGCCTGAACGAAGTAAACAGCGGAACGCGGTTAAAATAAGTTGCGTAAGATACCCAATTGAGTAATTCGCCTTCCAACCCCAACGTTTCAAACTGTTTTTTATTCTTTTTAGTTACTGCCATACTATTCCTCTTATTCGCTTTTTCGTCGCCTTATGCGTTTAAGTTCACAAAAACGCAATATATTGATTACATTATATCACTTTCCACAAAATATTACAATATTTTACCATATAATTATTGACTGTTTTTAAGTATATTAAAAGCGGCTAACTTGCCGAAAGCCGCTTTATTATTTATCATTTCTTGTTTTTTGTTTTGCTTTTCTTGCCGACGCCGAGGACAGCCGCAACCTTGTTGCCGACGCCTACGTTCAGCGCCAAGAAGAACACAATGAATACTGCAAGCGCAACCGACTGGAATTGTGCGGAAACGTTCACGCCGAAGAAATTGAGGTTGTACCCGAAATTGCTTGTCAGAACTTTAATAAGCTCGCCCGAATTCTGCAGCTGCAAAGTGTTGGTGACGTATCCCGTAAGTTCGTTAAGCGGGGTATACATAAACCCGTATCTGAGCAACGCACACGAATACGTTCCCGGTATAAATCCGCATATTCCCTGCACCCATTGGGGCAACATACCGAGCGGCATATACGCGCCTATCAGAAAGCCTATTGCCGTAGAGAACACCGCCACTATGCTCATCATAGTGCCTTCCGTCTTTACGAACGAGCATATGAACACCGTCAAAAGCGTGGAAGCCACCGTCGAATATATCATTACCGCAAGCACTATAAGCACGTCTACTATACCTATTGCGAACTCGCCCATTATAGCAAGATAGATAAGGCATACGAAAAAGAAGACGAGACATATGAAAAGCGTGACTATGAAGTTATAGAAGAAATAACTTGCGATAAGCAGACTTTTAGGAATGGGCGACGAAGCGAAATCGCGGTTGACGCCGTTCTGTTTATCCTCTACTATTATCGTGTTTGCCTGCAGCGCAACCGTTATCGTGGAAAGCCCTATAATTCCGCTTATCATCCACGAATCCACAAGCGTTTCGCAGTAGCTCCACAGCGCAGCGTCGTTATCCAGCCCCATTTTTATAAGCTCGTTTTTAATCGTGAGCATTTCGAGATCGCGCAGGAAAAAGATATAAACGACAAAGATAATTATAGGCACTAGCAGCGTATACATTACGCGTACTTTATTTGTGAAAAATACAAGCAAATGCCGCCTTGTAAGCTGGAAAAAGGTGTCCAGATAGCTTTTTTTATTCTCTCGATTCATCACTTTCTCCCGTCGTTATTTTCCTGCCCGTGACGTTAAGGAATACGTCGTCCATATTGCCTTTAACGATTTCTATATCTTTCGTGTACTCGTCGAATTGCTTGAGAAGCAACTTCGCTTCTTCGCTGTTTTTGATCACTATCTCGTAAGCGCCCCGTTCGGCATTGTACGTATACTGCACGCCCTTTGCGGAAAGAGCGTTTTCAAACTCAGTATCCTGCGTTGTATAGCACACGAGATTATCGTGCGAATAAGCGTTTTTAAGTTCGTTGGGCGTACCGTGCGCGATAATTTCGCCCTTATCCATTATAACCACGTCCGAAGCCTTTTCCGCCTCTTCGAGATAGTGCGTGGTTAAGAATACGGTCATTCCCGTTTCCTTTCTTATTTTATCGATAAGAGACCACACGTTCAATCTCGTTTTAGGGTCTAATCCGGTCGTAGGCTCGTCCAAAATCAGAAGCTTGGGCTTATGAACCATTGCGCGGGCTATATCAACCCTGCGCATTTGACCGCCGCTTAAATTGCGGACGGGGCGGTTTAAAATCGGTTCGAGTTCGAGAAGATTGACGATATTATCGACTGTTTCCTTCTTTTCTTCCTTACTCATGGAATAAAAAGAAGCGCGTATTTCGAGATTTTGCTTTACCGTCAACCCCAAGTCGAGAACGCTTGACTGAAATACGATACCTATTTCGTTGCGTATCTTTGCGTGGTCGGTATCGAGGTCGTATCCGTTTACGTAAATTTTGCCCGAGTCCTTGCCCAATATCGAACAGATTATATTGATTGTCGTACTCTTGCCCGCTCCGTTAATGCCTAAAAAAGCGAACAGCGAACCGCGTGCAACGCGGAAAGAGATATCGTTTACCGCCTTCACTTCGCCGTACGACTTACATAAATTTTCTATGACAACAGCATAATTATTTTCCGCCATTATTCACCCCTTCGGCAAAACCGTATGTAGAAGCAAGTTCGTCATATTGTTTATAGACGTCTTCAAAAAAGTTTATTTTAAGTTTTTTGCGAACCTTGTCGCGTTCCGACTGTTTGATATTATACACGTGGAAAAACGGCAGCCATTTTATACCTTGACAGAAATGCTTTATAACCGTTTCGCCTTCCGTTGCCTGCCTTTGCTCGTTGAATTTACGCGGCAGCCTCAATATGTTCGAGGAATATTTATTCAACACAGTCTGGTCGGGGAAAAACAGCCTTTTGTTTTTTACGATATCCCGTCCGCGGACGAACAATCCCGTTTTTTCGATTTCTTCGAAGTTTAAAAACAGCATACCCGAATTGACGTAATCCCTGCCTATCCAGAATTGACCCATATGGTCGCGGACGGCGGCAAATTCATAGCCCGTCAAATCGATATTCCACAATTGCGCCAAGTCCGAACAGCACATAATATCGGAGTCGAGATAAATCATTTTGCCCTTAAAACCGAGTTCGGGCAACAATAGCCGCAGATACGAATACGGCGTGTATTTCGACTTCTCGTTTTTGCTTCCGCCGAGTAGTTTTTCGTAACACTCCGTCACGTCCAACACCTCCGCCTTGCTTTCAAGGCTGCCATTTTGCAGAGCTTTGGTCAGCACCTCCGCACCCCAAGGCGCATTGAACGCCTTATAACGCGGTTGTATTCGTGTTAAATTGGCTGTAATGAAATACAGAGATACGGGCATTGTCGTGTATTTAGCAATTGAAAGTGCGGAAAGTAAAACGAGCGGGAACATTTTATCGTTTCCGCAATAACATACCTGAATACGTTGATTTTCAATTCGTTCAAGGTTTTCCATTTCACCCTCATATGCCGTATATGATGATACTGCCGTTTATTGTACTATAAGTTTACTTTTGCCGTCAAGTAATATGCGCAGTTGCGCCTAATTGCGCACTACTGCAAGCACCTTCAAAGCGCGGGTGTACGCGACGTATTTTTCGTTTGCCGTCATATCGCCGTCTACTACGGCAACTGCTGTAAATTCAAGACCTTTGCTTTCGTAAACCGTCATAATATTTATCTTGTTTTTGGAAATTTTACCGCTTTCGCGTACCACGTTATACGATTTTAGCGTGTACGCGGAAAGATTGTTTTCGGATGTGATGACCGCTCTCAAGCCCGATTTGCCCGAAAGGAAGGAAGCTATTCCCCTATCGCTTATGGTAAAAACCTCAGCTCCCGCCAAGCCTATGGCTTTCATTTCCACGTCCAAATTTTCGGAAACGTAGCTGACTATCTGGTTTGTGTTGCGGTAATTTAGGTCGAGAACGTACACGGGATAATTAAGCGCTCTCCAATCCCCAACTCCTCTGTACGGAGTTATGTTCTGCCTTAAATCGCCGAAAACGTTAAAGCAAGCGTTTTTGTTTACCTTTTTCAGCATTTCGTATTCCGCGGCGGAAATATCCTGAGCCTCGTCTACGAACACGAAAGAATATGCGGGCGTGAGGTTAAACCCGAGTTCCGTCAACAACAGACAGAGCGCGTAAGCGTCGCCTTTAACAAGCCTCTTTTCAACGCCGTATTTTTGTTTTAGAGGCTTTACGATTTCGTTGTAGAAAAATCTTGCAAGCCCCGCCGTGTTTTCACATTTGCCTATCTTTACGACGTGCTTTTCCCCGCGGACGACTTCCGCAAAGTCCAGCATTGCGTTGAAGCCGTAGGAAATATTATCTATAAGCTTAAGCGTATCTTCGATTTCTTTAAGGGTCTGTTCGCGCTTTTCTATTCTGTCGGGATATGTGTACTCAACTTTATCGCCGACGTATTGCCTATAACGCTTTAAATCCGCAATTTCCTTTTCTACTGTTACGTGTAACGAATTTAAATCGTTTACGGCAGTTGAGCAAATTCGTTTGGAATACACCGCGATAAAGCGGAGCGATTTATAGAACGAGAGCATCTGACGGTAGAAAAAGTTATATTCGTTCATTCTGCCGTCCGTGCGGTTGAGCGTTAAAAATTCGCTAACGTCCGTTACGCAGTTGAAAAGCGTGCGCATTTGCTTTGTATAGAAAAGTCCGCCGTTGGGCTTTTCCTTTATCTCGCCCAAAACGCATCTGCGCACGCGCAGACCCGCATTCTTGATTTTTTCGTACTGTTTGAGCTGTTTTTCAGCGCAGGAAAGAACGTTTGATATAATCTCGTCTTCTCCGCCTGGAATCATTCCCCTTACGCCCGAATAAATTTTTTCGAGCTTCTTTCTCACGTCCGCCGTAAAACGGGGCGAATAGATATATTCGAGGTATTTTTCGGGAACGGGAATAAACGCGTTGATTTTATTTTCCACGTCCACGCCCGCGCTCTTTAAAAGCTTTATGAAATAATTTTCGAGCGTGATTGTTTTAACCCTTTCAAGTTCGAGAATTTGGGCAAGCTCGTCTATGAATGCGTTAAAGCTGTCCGACGGGGTGATTACTAAAACGCTCGACGGTTTGATTTCCTCATTGTTGTACATTAAATAGGAAAGCCTGTGAAGAAGAATCATAGTCTTTCCGCTTCCCGCAACGCCCTGAACGACAAACTCCGCGCGTTCGGGGGCGGTTATGATTTCGTATTGCTTTTCCTGTATCGTTTCTATTATATCGCAGATTTCCTGCTTTTCCTTGCGCGAGGAAAGAATTTCTTTTAA
This sequence comes from uncultured Clostridia bacterium, assembly GCA_964468955.1. Taxonomy (GTDB): domain Bacteria; phylum Bacillota; class Clostridia; order Christensenellales; family Borkfalkiaceae; genus Coproplasma. The sequence continues at coordinate 22,825 of CAYXXB010000015.1, forward strand.
AAACGGGTCGAATATGACCGAAGCGTCGCGCCCGTCTATTTCCTCTTTTGTGAGGTTGTCGCCCACGGAAAGGTATTCGTTTTTGAACTCCACCACCTTACCGCTTTTTGTGCGCAGCGCGCGCCTTAACACAAGGTTATAGTTAAATTCGTTGATTGAAAACGAAAGCTTGCTTTTCTGATAATATCTGCGGGCGAGAGGGGCGCGCCAATCCACTATTTCAAGAAGTTCGTCGCCGCGCTTGCCTATATAGTAGGAATTGTAACCGTCCTTGTCGTCAACCAAATCCATACGCGCAAAGTACGGCTCGTCGAAAAAGCATTTAAAGCCGCTCTGTTTTTGCCTGCACTCCGCGATTTCGGAATTAAGCTGTAAAACCCGCCTGTATTTTTCCGCATTATAGTCGGAAGACGTGGTAAGAGTTTTCTTTTCTTCCTCCGCTTCCTTAATCTTTCGGCTGAGTTTGGAAAGATACGCAATTTTGAGCATTCTCAAAACTGCTGAAATATGCTCGTCCTCCCACTGAATTTGCTTTTCGCCGTCCAATAAATCGAGATAAAACTGCTTATCCGCTATCTTATGTGGATTTATTAAGTTTTTCAGCTCTTCGATATCAGTCATTAAAACTAAGTATAACACAACCTATTTAAAAAAGCAAGTACCAAAAAAGCCGCTTGCGCTAAATAAAGCGCAAGCGGCTTGAACCGTTTTTTTACAATTATTTCATTTCTTTTATATAGTTGCAGATTACGGCGGCGGCAACTTCTATACCCGTCGAACTGTTTACGCATAAATCGTAGTTTTTAGCGTCACCCCACTCCTGCGAAGTAACGGTTTTATAATACGTGCTTCTTGCGTTGTCCGAACGGCGCACGTTCTTTTTAGCCGTTGCTTCGTCGTCGCCGTATACTTCCATAACCCGTTTAATTCTGTATTCTTCGGGTGCATGAACGAATACTTTTACGACGTTTTTGTTATCCCTTAAAACGTAGTCCGCCGCTCTGCCTACGATAACGCAGCTGCCGCTTTCCGCTATCTTTTTAATAACTTTATCCTGAGCCGTAATAGCTTGCTGAGCTGGTTCGCAGCTGAGATACAGGTTGTATAAGAACGTTTTGGAATTTTCATTCAAACCCGAAATAAACTCTTTGTCAAGCCCGCTTTCCTGTGCCGCGAGCGCCGTCATTTCTTTGTAATAGAAAGGTATTCCCAGCCTTTCGGCAACCACCTTGCCTATCTGCTTGCCCGAAGAGCCGTGTTCCCTGCCTATGGTGATTATAACGCCTTGTTTTGACGGCTTTATAACCGCTTCCGCCTGAACGGACGCCTCCTCGCTCTCCGCTTCGGAAGTTTTGCCCGATTTTAATTTATTAAAATAAATTAAGGTGAGAACAACCGTTACTATCAGCGCAACCGTATCGGCGACGGGCGCCGCCCACAGTACGCCGTCTATGCCTAAACTAATCGGCAATATGCAGATAAGTGGTACAAAACAAACTATGTCTCTTATCAGCGAAGCGGCGATTGAAAATATTGGTTTGCCTGCCGCCTGAAAGAAGATTGATGACATCTTTATTACGCAGGTAAACGTTACCAGCATAAGGAATATTCTGAATACCTTTCTGCCGAACTCCCAGTACTTTTCAGGGTTGATTTCGGGATTTGTGGGTTCGCCGAATATACTTACTACCGCGTTGGGCGCGGCTTCGAAAATAATCGTAAACAGCAACCCGATAACTACCGTACACGCGAGTATTGCAAGATACAGTTGTTTTACTCTTTTTGTGTTATTTGCACCCGTATTGTAGCCTATTATCGGCAGACAGCCGAGAACTATGCCTACCACTATGTTTATTACTACGGTAAACACCTTGCTTTCGACGGCTATTATCGAAATTGGAATATCGACAAGATACTCGGACTGTGCGCCGTATTTAACGAGCATCGCATTGCAGACGACCGAGATTATAACTATGGTCATCTGTGTTATGAACGACGACATACCCAGCTTTAACGCCATAGAGAATTCCTTTAAATCGGGAATAAAACTGCTTAAACCGAGTTTGAATGTCTTGGTTTTGAAAATGAAATAAATTAAGCTTATAACGAGCGATACGCACTGACCTATAACTGTCGCCCAAGCCGCGCCTGCCATTTCCCACTTTAATGCAATAATGAACACCGCGTCGAGGACGATATTTGTTATCGCGCCCGCGAGCATAGAAGCCATAGACCACGCGGGACTACCGTCCGAACGAACCACGCCGTTGAGCATATTCATCAACATAAACGCGGGGAAAAAGCCGAGAATTATATTGAAATATTCTATAGCAAGCGGCAACGAATTTTCCGAAGCGCCGAAAAGCGTAAGGACGGGTTTTTGCAGTGGATAGAAAATCGCCATAAGCACTACGCTTGCAATAAGAGTGAATACGATGCCCGTACCTATTGCCTTATGCGCGTTTTGCGCGTTCTTCCGCCCCTGACAAATATTAAGATAAGCTGCGCAACCGTCGCCGAACCACCAAGCAAAAGCCTGTGCAATTATGAAAATGGGAAAAACTATTCCAGTTGCGGCGTTGCCGAGAGCCGACAGTTCGCTGTTGCCGATAAATATCTGGTCAACGATGTTGTAAAGTGCGGAAACGACTAGCGACAACACGCAGGGAATGGAAAATTTGAGCATAAGCTTGAAAATTTTCTCTTCACCCAGATATCTGTTGTTCTGCTCTTCCCCATTTTCCGCAGTTAAAATTTCTTCCATAAAACCTCCTGTTACAAAAAATTTATAGGAGTCTTTTTCGGAGAGAAAGCTACCTGAAAACTACGAAGAACAAAAATTATCCGCGTAAAATTTTGTCGTGAATTTTACGCGGATAGCTGTTCGACTTATTTATTTTATCAAATTATTTTAATTTTGTCAAAAAACATTTGCAAAGTTTTTTTAAAAATCTTTACTGTCAATTATTTTTATCCGAATCGGAATTTAAATATTCGATAAATTCGCTCAGCCCCAACATAGCATTAAAAAGAGTAAAACTGCCGTTTTTAAGTTTAATCTTTTTATTCCTTTCGCCGCTTATGCTTACGACGTCGCCTATCGTATAGCGCCGTTTTCTTCCTATTCCGTTTATCAAGGTAAAGCCGTCTTTGTCGTAAACAACTTTTTTAGACTCGAGAAACGTAAGTACGCACATCGCAATTGTAAAAGCCCAAACGACAATATTTATTATGATATACATCGTTATAGAGCTTGGTTCGGATAAATCACCGAACACAAAGCTAAAAGCCTGCGGAATTGATACGGCTATTCCGATAGCTATCCATAGTACGCATACGGCACGGAATAATGCAATTATTCTGCCGTCCATAGCTACGTATTTATTGGCTTTTGCGTGTTCGTTCAAGTTTTCTTCGCGCTTTTCGGCATTTTTCAGTAATTTTGCGAATAACGGCATAAATATAACTAAAAAAATTGCAGCGAACACCGTAAATGCAACTATCGGCACAATAATTTTAATATAATTCATATCTTACCCATTACTCCCATTCTATTGTCGAAGGGGGTTTGGAAGTTATATCGTAAACTATTCTGTTTATGTGCTTGACCTCGTTTACTATGCGGACGGAAACCGTTTCCAACACGTCGTAAGGTATTCTGGAAAAATCAGCTGTCATAAAGTCCGACGTGGATACGCCGCGCAAAGCGAGCGTGTAATCGTACGTTCTGCCGTCGCCCATTACGCCTACTGAACGCATATTCGTAAGTACCGCAAAGTATTGGTTGATTTCGCGGTCGAGGTGCGCTTTTGCAATTTCCTCGCGGAATATCGCGTCCGCGTCCTGTAAAATCGCAACCTTTTCGGGCGTGATTTCGCCGATTATTCTTATCGCAAGTCCCGGACCGGGGAAGGGCTGGCGCCAGACGAGCTTTTCGTCCAGACCGAGCGTTATGC
>CAYXXB010000016.1:0-25217 GCA_964468955.1 uncultured Clostridia bacterium
CAAACGCCCCGTTGTCCTTACGGGGCGTGCGAAGGACGTTGCCGGATTTCAAAAAATGGAAGGTACCCTTGTGGTACCTTTTATTTTTTGTTTTGTGGTTAAATCTTACTCACGGGGCAATGAGTATGTGGCTGAAGGGGGGGTGGATTATAAATTTGGTGTAAACCTGATATATAACAAAATGGCATTATTTCACTGCATTATTCTCTTTTATAAGTTTTCCTGTAATTGCTTTAAAAAGATTTCGTCGCATTTCGGGAAGACCTGATATTTCTTCCACGCAATATCGAGGTGAGAGATAAGTTCGGGGTATAGCGGTCTGAAACAGAGATTACTGTTCCCGTCGGTGCGTATTATCTTATCAAGACATAAGGCATAGCCTAAACCTTCTTCAACGAGTAGCGACATATTATAAAGCAAATTGCCCGTTGCAACTACGTTTAAATCTTGCGTATCTTTTTTAAACCATTTGCTTATCATCTTTCCTCCGTGTGCCTGACGGGAAAGAATTAAAGGTTTATCCCATAAATCTTCGGGCGTAATTTTATCTTTGGTGGCAAGCGGACTGTCTTTGCGCATAAGCACGCCCCACGTATCATAGAGCGGTAACCTTATATAATCGTATTTGCTTACGTCAAACGGCTCTATAAATATTCCGAAGTCTATAAGCCCCTTGTCAAGCCTTTCGGACACGGTGCCGCTGTCTCCGCTGAACAAATGATATTTGACGTTGGGGAATTTCTGTTGAACGTCGCGCGCCGCTTTTGCAATAAGCCCCATAACGTAGCTTTCGCCGCCGCCGATATGAACGTCGCCGCTGATATCCGTAATGGGAGCATTGAGTTCGTTTTCGGTTTTATTATACAATTCGATAATTTCTTCCGCACGCTTTCTTAGGAGCTGTCCCGCTTCCGTAAGCGTGATTTTTCTTGTGCCACGAATGAACAGTTGCTGACCCAGTTCTTTTTCGAGGTTTTGCATCTGCCGTGACAAATTCGGTTGCGTTACGAATAAGCTTGAAGCCGCTTTGGATATGCTTTGCTCACGGGCAACCGCTAAAAAGTATTTAAGTTCTCTTAATTCCATATTTTGATTATACCAGTTGACACTATGTCTGTCAATTATAGGTTTAATATAAAATATAAGTATTTGACATATATTTGCAGTCGCAATAAAATAACAGCATGAATACCGAACAATTCAGAGAAGAAATGAAAAAGCAAACTTATATCGTTGCACATTCCGAAATGCACAAACATATGCACGAGATGGCGCAGAGAGCGAGAAGGATAACTGTTGAAATGAGTAATTCCTACCGTACCCCCGAAGAATTACGGACATTGTTTTCAGAACTTATCGGACAAAAGGTTGACGAAAGCTTCGGCATATTCCCGCCTTTCACTGCAGATTACGGACAAAACATTAAAGTCGGTAAAAACGTGTTTATCAATTCGGGTTGTTGCTTTCAGGATCAGGGCGGAATAGAGATAGGTGATAACGTCCTTATAGGTCAGCAGGTAGTTATAGCTACGCTAAATCACGACTTTACTCCCGAAAAGCGTGGGAATATGTTTCCTGCTCCCGTTAAAATCGGTAAACGTGTTTGGATAGGCGCACACGCAACAATTCTTTCGGGTGTTACCATAGGCGACAATGCGGTTATAGCGGCAGGGGCGGTTGTTACAAAGGACGTACCGGCAAATACAGTCGTCGGCGGAGTGCCTGCAAAAATAATAAAAAATATCGATTAAAGGAGATATAAATCATGTTAGGAAATTTCACTTATTCAAACCCCACAAAACTCTACTTCGGCAAAGACGCTTTGGACGGACTTAACGAAGAACTGCCTAAATACGGCAAAAACGTATTGCTTGTTTACGGCGGCGGCTCTATTAAGAAAAACGGTATCTACGACAAAGTAGTTGCTATTCTCAAAGCAAACGGCAAAGAGATTTATGAGGATGCAGGCGTAATGCCAAACCCTACGAATAAGAAACTTAATGAAGGTATCGAACGTGCAAAAGCGGCAAAAGCCGATTTGATCTTAGCCGTAGGCGGCGGTTCTGTATGCGACTACGCAAAGGCTGTTTCCGTTTCGGTAAATGCGGGCGACGACGCTTGGGAAAAATATTTTATCCGTTTTGAAGACCCGACTTGCAAAATAATCCCCGTCGGGTGTGTTCTGACAATGGTCGGCACGGGTAGCGAAATGAACGGCGGCTCGGTAATTACCAACCACGAACAGAAGCTCAAAATCGGACACGTTTTCGGCGATAACGTATTCCCGAAGTTCTCTGTTATGAACCCCGAATTTACCTATACGCTTCCCAAATATCAAATGGTTTCGGGCATATACGATATTATGTCGCACATTCTCGAACAGTATTTTTCGGGTACGGACGACAATACTTCCGATTACATTATGGAAGGGCTTTTGCGTTCTCTTATTCATAGTGCAAATATTGCCGTTGAAAATCCTACCGATTATGAAGCACGCTCAAACATTATGTGGACTGCGACTTGGGCGTTAAATACTCTTGTTGCAAAAGGGAAGACTACCGATTGGATGGTTCATATGCTCGGTCAGGCGGTTGCGGCTTATACCGACGCAACGCACGGAATGACGCTTGCCGCCGTTACCATGCCTTACTATAAATATATTCTGCCTTATGGTACGGCGAAATTCGCCCGCTATGCCGTGAACGTCTGGAACGTCAATCCCGAAGGCAAGTCAGATATGCAGGTTGCCTATGAGGGCTTGGAAGTCATGGAAAAATGGATGCGTAAAATCGGGCTTGTTATGAACATAACCGAACTCGGAGCAACGCAAGATATGCTTGACGGAATGGTAAAGGCAACGCTCGTTATGGACGGTGGCTATAAAATTATGGACGAGAAAGACATTCGTACCGTTTTACAGGCAAGTTTTTAATTTGATGAAAATACAATGAAAAAATTATTAGGAGTGTTTTTAGTAATCATTATGGCGTTATTCAGTTTTGCCGCCTGTACGAACGGCAACCCGAACGAAAACGACAACATTGGCGGTAACAATAATATAGTCGGCAACGATAACATGGGTAGTAACGGTGAAATCGGCGGTAACGGCAATCTTAATATTAATATCACGCCAAACGTTGCTTCCTTCGATTTGAAAAGCGGCGTAAACGGCAATGCGCCTACCATTAGGCTCAACAGCGGATACGATATGCCTATACTCGGACTCGGAACGTACAGCTTGACGGGCGATACCTGCAAAAGCGCAGTTAAATCTGCTCTTTCGCAAGGCTACCGTTTAATCGATACCGCCCACATGTACGGCAACGAGAGGGAAATCGGCGAAGCAATACGGGAATCGGACGTGCCGCGCGAGGATATATTCGTTATTACGAAAATCTATCCCGGTACACAATTCGCTAACCCTGAACAAGCTATACAGGAATCGCTTGATAAACTCGATATCGGTTATATCGATATGATGCTTTTACATCATCCGGGAACGAACGACGTTAAGGCGTATAAGGCTATTGAAAAGTTTGTTGAGCAAGGTAAAATCCGTTCTATCGGGTTGTCGAATTGGTACATTGAAGAAATCGACGATTTTATCGCACAAATCAACGTTATGCCTGCGCTAATTCAAAATGAAATCCACCCGTATTATCAGGAACAAAAAGTCGTGCCGTATATGCACAATCTCGGTATCGTAATGCAGGCGTGGTATCCGCTAGGCGGCAGAGGACATACGGGAGCGTTGCTTGCCGACAGCACCATTGCGGCGATTGCCGAAAATTACGGCGCATCTTCCGCGCAAGTTATTTTGCGCTGGCACTTGCAGCGCGGCGTTGTGGCTATTCCAGGTTCATCTAATCCAGCACATATCCTTGAAAATATATCCGTTTTCGGCTTTGAACTTACGGATGCGGAAATGAGCGCAATTGCAGCCCTCGACAGAAATGAAAAGCACGATTGGTATTGAGATAAAATCTATTGCATTGACTGTCTCGTAAACAAAATCAATAAATAAAAAAGGCGTGGAGAGTTTTAAAGAACATTTCCACGCCTTTAAACTTGTCGAAAGTTTGAGAAAGTAAGGCTGGCATACGATAACAAAATATTGACAATACAAACTCAATCTGTCATAATAAATCAGGAAAGAAAAAACAACCGAAGAAAATAAAGAGGATATGTAATATGCATAACATTTCAAATTTCCTGAGGAATAGTGCGGTATATACCGCAGTTAAAGCACGCTTTAAGACGTGCATAAAAATAATTGCGGCGTTTACGGCATGCCTGATTCTTGTTTTATCCAATTTCATTTTTGCCGATTTTACTGCATCGTTTGCCGAAGAAACGCAGCCTGTTAACCGTACGGTCAAAGCCAGCGTTTTCAATTTTGAGGGATATCACGACATGGACGGCAACGGCAGATTGTCCGGCTACGGCATCGAATTTTTAAATCTCGTTTCCAAGTATTCGCACCTCAACTTTGAATATACGGGTTATGACGACGACTGGAATTGGGATACGGATGCCGACAATGACGGAGAACCGGACGAAAATACTATACTTTATATGCTGAACAGCGGAAAGTTCGACGTGGTGACTTCCGTAAGCAGAAACGCGAAGCGTGAAGAGCAGTGTGATTTTTCCCTTCCCATAGGTAGAAAAAAGACCGTTCTTTCCATACGCAGTAATGAAACGCGTTTTGTCCGCGGCAACTACAGCACCTACAAAGGCGCCAACGGCGAAAAGATGCTGGTAGGGCAGTTGGCGGGCAACAGCCAGAACGATATTTTAGAGGCTTTTGCGGACGAAAAGAATTTTAAATACGATATAGTAGAATACGAAAACGCTCAGAAGCTTGCGGACGCCTTGCGGGACGGCGAAATCGACGCAATAATTTCAAGCAATTTAAGAAAGACGACGAACGAAAAAGAGCTTGATATTTTAGATGAAGCAGATTTCTACGCCGTAGTAAGGAAGGGCGATAATGAAACATTGTCCGAAATCAACAGAGCCATCAGACAGATGGATATTGACGAGGGCGACTGGCAAAACACGTTGTTTTATAAATACTACGGTCCCAATTATTCTTCCGCGCTGACATTCAGCGAGAGCGAGCTGGCGTATAAAAACAAAGTAGTTAATGAAGGAAAAATAATCACCGTGACTGCAAACGGCGACAGAGCGCCCTATTCCTTTACGGAGAACGGGCAGTTGAAAGGTATTATGCCCGATTACTTCGCAGAGGTGATGAGGAAGGCGGGGCTTTCGGAAAATTATCGGTTTGTGACTTCCGATGACCCCACGGTAAACGTAACGCTTGACAGTACGGGAGACGATGATATCGTAGAGAACGACGTTAAGGGCTGCTTCAAAACGAACAGCTATATAACGGCGAGAATGGCAAGGGTGATAAGGCAGGACCATAAAGGCGATATCAAGGTCGTTGCCGTATCCGATTCCCAAGGCAAGGAGCTTGTCGAACGGGAATTTTCAGATGTATATGAATTCAAGACCTTTGCTACGGGAGAGGATGCTATGCGCGCCGTGATGAATAATCAGGCTGACGCCGCTTACGTATACTCTTATTCCGCGCAGTGGTTTATAAATCACGACCACACCAATTCGCTGTATTACAGTTCTGTGAACGGTATGAGTACAAGCTTCAGTATGCACGTCAGCGAAAATACCGACCACGAGCTGATTACAATACTGAACAAGTGTATTAAACAGATGTCCGACGAAACGCTCAATCAGCTGGCGTCGAATTACACATCATATACTATCGGTAATATAACATTTTGGCAGTATTTACAGGCTAATCCCGGAATAATTATTGCCGTGGTCTTTGTTTTCGCCCTTATCGTATTCGTCATTATTGCGCTCTATCTGCGCGGACGTTGGAACAGAAAGCTTCTGCATTCAACGGAGCAGTCGAACAGAAAAATGGGCGAACAGCTTGCAATCGTTGAAGCGCTCAGCCGTGACTATATGAACGTTTTCTCCGTCAACGAGGAGAAGGGAACTGCCAGAATACTGAAATTGGAAGGGTACGTTACAGAGGGACTGAAAAAGGATTCGGCGGATGAGTATGACTATACAACTATTCTTGAAAATTATATCCGCAGCCGTGTTCATCCCGAAGACAGGGAGGAGTTGCTTGAAGCTCTTTCGTTTGAAAACATAAAAGAAAAACTGAGTACGGAAGAGGAATATCAGGGAAGCTACCGCATATGGGCGAGCGGAGAGGTACACCACTTCCAGTATACGTATTTAAAAATCGCGGATAACGATTACGGACACGGCGGCTTTATCCTTGTTGGATTCCGCAACATAGACGAGATGATACGCAAGGAGCAGGAGCAGAAGGAAGTTCTTTCCGAGGCGCTGGCTCAGGCTCAGTATGCAAATAAAGCCAAGACCACTTTCCTCAACAATATGTCCCACGATATACGTACGCCGATGAACGCTATTATCGGGTTTACGTCTTTGGCGGTGACGCATATCGACAACAAAGAGCAAGTACAGAATTATCTAGGCAAGATAATGACATCGGGTAATCACTTGCTCAGCCTGATAAACGACGTGCTGGATATGAGCCGAATCGAGAGCGGCAAGGTCAAGATCGAGGAGAAGGAAATCAGCCTTCCCGAAGTCATGCACGACCTTAAAACCATCGTACAGTCAGACGTGAAATCAAAGCAGTTGGAATTCTACATAGATACGCTGGACGTTACAAACGAGACTATAATTTGCGATAAGCTTCGTTTAAATCAGGTGCTTTTGAATATCTTAAGCAACGCAATGAAGTATACCAAGCCCGGCGGTATGGTAAGCGTTCGCGTTATACAGAAAGCCGACGCACCCGAGGGATATGCAACCTATGAATTCCACGTAAAAGACAGCGGCATAGGTATGAGTCCCGAATTCCTTCAGCACGTTTTCGAACCGTTCGAGCGTGAACAGACTTCCACGGTAAGCGGTATTCAGGGAACGGGTCTCGGACTTGCTATCACCAAAAATATCGTGGACCTTATGGGCGGCACTATAACGGTGGAAAGCGAGGTCGGAAAGGGTTCGGAGTTTACCGTGACCTTCTGTTTCAAGGTTGCCGACGTTCCCGCCGAGGCTCAGCGGCTTGTACAACTTGAGAATTTAAGAGCGCTTGTAGTGGACGACGACGTGAATACCTGCGTCAGCGTAAGCAAAATGCTTTCAACCATTGGTATGCGTCCCGACTGGACGACGCTGGGGAAGGAAGCGATAATCCGCACGAAATTCGCCTTAGAGCAAAACGAACCTTACAGCGCATATATCATTGACTGGCTGATGCCGGATATGAACGGCATAGAGCTTGTCCGCCGAATCCGCAAGGTAATCGGCGATACGACTCCCGTAATTATATTAACCGCATACGACTGGTCGGATATCGAGAAGGAAGCGAAAGAAGCGGGAGTGACCGCGTTCTGTTCCAAACCTCTCTTCTTGTCCGAGTTGCGCAGCGTTCTGGCGGCGCCGTATATGGAGCAGGGAAAGGCAGAAGAAACGGATAAAGCCGAGGAACTGCGTTTTGACGGAAAAAGGCTTTTGCTGGTTGAAGATAACGAGCTTAATCAGGAAATCGCGCAGACGATTCTGGAAACCGTGGGCTTCACCATCGATACGGTGGACGACGGAAGCTATGCCGTGGAGCAGATGAAAAAGATGCCCGCAGGCACGTACGATTTAATACTTATGGACGTACAGATGCCTATTATGAACGGCTATCAGGCGACGAGAGCAATCCGTGCGCTTGACGACCCTATAAAAGCGTCGATTCCTATTGTGGCTATGACCGCAAACGCCTTTGAAGAGGACAGGAAGGAAGCTATGGAAGCCGGAATGAACGGTTATGCGGCTAAACCGATAGAAATAGATAAACTGATGAATACGTTGAAGGATCTTATAAAATAATCGTATTTACAGGTTTTAGCATTGAAGCCGACCAAATTATGAATAAAAGCTCTCGGACATATAGTCCGAGAGCTTTTTGCTTAATTGTTGATTAATCAACTAAATTATTTGACATTGCGCAGAATATAAGATATACTGGATGAAGTTGACAAATCAACAAACTACAAGGGCTTGGTAAAAAAATAATGATTAAAATTTTGGTGGACACAGCTTCCGACGTGGAAAAAACAGAAGCGGAACAATTAGGTATATACTTAATCCCGATGAAGGTGCGTTTCGGCGATGAAGAGTACTCGGACGGGATAAATCTTACGCACAGGGAATTTTTTGAAAAGCTGATAGAAAGCGCAGAGCTGCCGCAGACAAGCCAGATAAACGAATTCAGTTGGGAAGAAAGCTTTAAAGAGCTTACCGCCGACGGCAGCGACGTAATAGCCATTACTATTTCTTCAAAATTGTCCGGCACGTATGCTTGCGCGGTAAAAGCGGCTAAAAAATTCAACGGTAAAGTTTACGTCGTTGACAGCATACAAGCGTGTATAGGCGAAAGAATTTTATTGCAGTACGCTATCAGACTTGTAAAGGAAGGAAAGAGCGCCTCCGAAATCGCAAAAGAGCTTGACGACAAAAAGAATAAAATTCAGCTTCTTGCCGTATTGGATACTTTGAAATATCTGCGTAAGGGCGGGCGCATTTCTTCCGTTGCGGCGATAGCCGGTGAAATGCTTTCCATAAAGCCCGTTATATCCGTCGTAAAAGGCGAAGTCAAATTAGTCGGAAAGGCAATGGGATCGAAAAAGAGCAATAATCTTTTAAATCAGCTCGTTGAAAAATGCGGAGGAATCGATTTCGATATGCCATATGTGCTGGGGTATTCGGGATTATCCGACGAATTTCTGCAAAAATATCTCAAGGATAGCGAACGTCTTTGGAAAGGCAAAACAGAATTTATCCCCTCGTATATGATAGGAAGCACAATAGGCACGCACATAGGGCCTAATGCGATAGCGGTTGCATTCTTTGCAAAATAATTGTGAAAACAGGGATACTGCGGGTGCTTTTTATTTGCTTGAAATATGTTTTGCGATATGATATAATTAATTTGCTCTCGAGCCAATTTGCGCATACTTGCGCCTCGGCGGGGTGAATGCCCACAATTAAAAATGTGTTTGCCTTTATGATTGTGGGCAGAGGGCGAGAAGCCCTTTAATCACGGAAATTATTGCGCGCAGATTAGCGTAATAATTTCTTGAAAGGAGAATTATGACTGATTTACAAATCGCTAAAAACAACCTTTCGGGGCATACTATCTGCCTTTGTAAAGAGGGAAACTGTTTGTTCAGTGAAAAGAGAGGCATTGCGCCGATGATGGGATTTATCGGGGACGGGGTTGACCTTTCGGGCTATTCCGTTGCGGATATGGTAGTGGGCAAGGCGGCGGCTTTGCTGTTCGTAAAGTGCGGGATAAAGAGTGTTTTCGCAAAAACGCTTTCCGAATACGCTAAAAAAACTCTCGAACTTTACGGCATAGACTATGAATACGAAACGTTAACGGAAAGAATAATCAACCGAGAGGGAACGGCCACCTGTCCTATGGAAAAGGCGGTTACGAATACCGATAACCCCGAAGAAGCGTATATTATATTAAAAAACAAGCTAAAAGAACTCAAATCTCATAGTTAGCACAAAAGCCGCGGTTTTGAAAACCGCGGCTGTTTTTTCGCTCTTGTTACGCCGTAAGGGATTTTTATGAAAAAATTTAAGAAATTGGCAAATAATTCGTTTTTTTGAACTTGATTTAATTTTACCGTCGTGATATAATACAGCCGTGGTGTGTATAACATCATATAATATTTAAACATAACTGCGGCAAAAAAAGCGCAGATTGCGTTTTATGGCAGGGAGGTACGACTTATGAGTGACAGAAAAAAGATTTTAATAGCAGATGACTCCGAACTGAACAGAGAAATTCTTATGACTATGCTCAGCGAGGAATATGACGTCATCACCGCGTGCAACGGCGAAGAGGCGGTTTTGGCAATGCAAATGCACGGATTGGCGATTGACCTTCTTCTCCTCGATATAGTAATGCCCAAAATGGACGGCTTCCAAGTTCTCGAAGCGATGAAAGCCAACAAATGGATAGGCGAAATACCCGTCATTATGATTTCCGCAGTCAACACGCCGTCGGTTATTCACAGGGCGTTTGAAAACGGAGTTGTGGACTATATTTGCAGACCGTTCGACTCAGCAGTCGTAAAAAGACGTGTCAGCAACACTGTAAAGCTTTTCGAAAAGCAGAAAACGCTTGCGGAACTGGTCGCAACCCAAATCTACGAAAAGGAAAAGAGCGGCAATCTTATGATAGCAATCTTAAGCCATATCGTAGAATTCAGAAACGGCGAAAGCGGTTTGCACGTTTTACATATCAACCTCATCACGAGAATACTTTTACAGCGCCTGCTTGAAAAGACGGACCAGTATCCGCTTACTTACGAGGACGTGAACCTTATAAGTATGGCGTCTGCGCTTCACGATATCGGTAAGATTTCCATTCCCGACGAAGTTCTTAACAAGCCCGCAAGGCTTACCAAAGAAGAATTCGAGATTATGAAAACGCACTCCGCTGTCGGCGCCGATATCTTAAAGAGCTTGCCGTTCCAGAACGAACCGCTTATCAAATACGCGTACGATATCTGCCGTTGGCATCACGAAAGGTACGACGGAGGCGGCTATCCCGACAGGCTTGTCGGTGACGAAATTCCCATCTGGGCGCAGGTTGTTTCCATTGCGGACGTTTACGACGCGCTTACCAGCGAGAGAGTTTATAAAAAGGCGTACACGCACGAAGTAGCTATGGCTATGATTTACAACAACGAATGCGGCGTGTTCAATCCTTTGATTTTGGATTGCTTAAAAGAGTGCGAGGACGTTATCCGCAAGGAAATAAGCGAGGGCAGCGAAAGGCTTTTAATGAGCGGCAGGACGGACGTCAAGAACGTTATAAACGAGTTGGCTCAGCACGAAGAGCTTGCTTCGCAGGAAAGAACTTACGACTTGTTGGAAAAAGAGAAAATCAGAAACGAATTCATTTTCAACGTTTCCGACGAAATGCTCTTCGATTATAAGTGCGAATCGCAAATTCTTACGCTTTCGCCCAAAGCTGCCGAATTGTTCGGCATAGAGGAAACTATTTTCCATCCCCTTAAAAACAACAATATCGCGGTGATTATCGAATACAACGGCGGCGAAAGACTTTCCGAAATGGTAAAGGTTGCACCCCGCTCGAATCCCGTTGTGGAAACTACGTTCGAAATCGCGGAAAAGGGCAGATTCAAGGTCTGCGCAAGGGCTGTTTGCGAAAACGGCAAAAACACGCCTACGTATATAATCGGTAAAATTTCGGTTGCCGAATAATAGCGGAGGGACGGTATGACTATACAACAGTTTTACGCTATGGTCGGCGGAGATGCGGATGAAGTGCTTTCCCGTTTAATGAACGAAGCGCTTGTTAAAAAATTCCTTTTAAAATTTGAGGACGACCCCAACTACGAGTTGCTTACGACGTCGGTTGAAGGCGAGGATTGGGAAACTGCTTTCCGCGCCGCTCATACGATAAAGGGTCTGTGCCTTACTTTAGGGCTTGGCAAGCTTGCCGCTTCGGCTTCCGAATTGACGGAATTTTTACGTAACGGCTTTAACGGCGATAAGACTTTGCTCGAAAGTTTGTACGCCCGCGTGAAGGACGATTATGACATATCCTACAAAGCGTTAAAGCAGTATCGGGAAGGTTAATAAAATTTGTAGCCAAATTTATTTTAAAAGCGGCAAATAATGCTTTGACAATTAATCTTTGTTGTGTTATATTGTTTTAGCGTTAATCGCAGATAAACTAAATAATATCTCGCAAAAAAGATTTTGGTACAAAAGTTTTTTTGCGAAGAGGAGGCGCAATCAGGCAAACATTGCCTTTGCGCTTAGGCGTGAAAGGCTTTAAGCCTGATTTGCGCCGACGAGCGGACGTACCCAAGTGGCTCAAGGGGCTCCCCTGCTAAGGGAGTAGGGCGGGAAACTGCCGCGCGAGTTCAAATCTCGCCATCCGCGCCAAGTAAAAGCCTAAGTCATTGACTTAGGCTTTTACAATTTAATAGTTGCATAAATGCGGTTTAATTATATACGAAGAAATGCGGGGTGCGTAAATTTACGCACCCCGCCTTGATATTATATTTTATAATCTTATCTCAGTTCGCCCTTGGCGCGGGGGAAGACTATCGTGTCGCGGATATTGCCCATACCCGTAGCATACATCAGAATTCTTTCCAAGCCCAAGCCGAAACCGCTGTGGGGAACTGTGCCGAACTTGCGCAAATCGAGGTAGTTTTCGTAATCGCTCATCTTCATACCCCTGTCCTCGATAGCTTTCAAAAGCTTTGCAGTGTCCGCTTCGCGCTCGCTGCAGCCGATAATTTCGCCGACGCCCGGTACTAACAAGTCCGTTGCGGCAACAGTCTTGCCGTCGGGGTTTTGCTTCATATAGAACGACTTCAAATCCTTGGGATAGTTTACGACGAACACGGGCTTGTTGTAAACGATATCGGTGAGATATCTCTCGTGTTCGGTCTGTAAATCGCAGCCCCATTCTACGGGATACACGAATTCCTTTCCGCTCTTTTTAAGGATTTCTATAGCGTCGGTGTACTCCACGCGCACGAACTCGTCGTCAACGACTTTCTGCAGTTTTTCTTTCAAACCCTTTTCGTAGAACTTTTCAAGGAACGCAATCTCGGCGGGACATTCGTCCAAAACCGCTTTGATAATGTATTTGATAAATTCGGTTGCAATTTCGATAATGTCGTCAATTTCGGCGAAAGCAACTTCGGGTTCGATTTGCCAGAACTCCGCTGCGTGGCGGGTGGTATTGCTGTTTTCGGCACGGAAGGTAGGTCCGAACGTGTAAATCTTGCCGAAAGCCATAGCCATAACTTCGCCCTCTAACTGACCGGAAACGGTAAGACCCGCGCTCTGACCGAAGAAATCGTCCGCGTTGTATTCCTCTTCCGATTTGTATTTAGGGTCGTAGCCGATAGTCGTAACCTTGAAAATCTTACCCGCGCCCTCGCAGTCGCTTCCCGTGATTATGGGTGTGTGAACGTAGAGGTAGTCGCGTTCCTGGAAGAAGCGGTGAACCGCGAACGATATTTTACTTCTGACCCTGAAAATCGCGTTGAAAGTGTTGGTGCGTACGCGTAAGTGGGGGAGTGTGCGGAGATAATCGAGGGAAGTTTTCGCCTTCTGAATGGGGTAATCAAGGGGACAGTCGCCGAGAAGGGTGATTTTTTCAGCGTTGATTTCAATAGCCTGATTTGCATTAAACGATTTAACCGCTTTGCCCTCTATCTTTAAAGAGCTGCCCACGCGGGTTGCGCCCTCGGGGATATCTGCGATTTCGGCTTTGTTTATAACCACTTGCAAATGGGGTAAAGTCGTGCCGTCGTTAAGGGCTATAAACGCCATATTCTTGCTGTCGCGGTAGCTCTTTATCCAACCGCAAACAGTGACCTGTTTATCGAAAAACTGTTCGGGTTCGGAAATTATCTGTATAATGTCGGTGTGTTTCACTTCAAACGACCTCCGTAAAAAGTTCTTATTTATTCTTTACAGATTATACCACTTATAAAATCAAATATCAATAAAAAAATAATAAATGCGCAAATTTGTATTAACGCAATTGCGGCCGTGCAAAGTATTCACCGCCGCTTGACTTTAAATGAGAGGTGTGGTAAAATTACTGAACATAAAACAATAGGGGAAAGACATATGAAAATAGTATTTTTCGGAGATTCGATAACAGACTGCGACCGCGACAGGTCGGACGAAAAATCGCTCGGCAACGGTTACGTTAAAATTTTGGCGGACAAGCTCCGCCCGATATATCCCGATATGGATATACAGCTTCTCAATAAAGGCGTATCTGGCAACGAAGTGTGCGATTTGCTTGCGCGCGTTCAGAGCGACGTTATAGATTTGCAACCCGACGCCGTCGTTATAATGATAGGCATTAACAACGTAATTCATCAGTTCAAAATCGGCAAGCAGTTGGATTTGAAGCAGTTTGAGAAAGATTTATCCGAACTAATCGCAAGGCTGAAAGAAGCGGGGATAGTAGTAATTTTCTTAGAGCCTTTCCTTTTGCCCGCACCAGATAAAAAAAGACTGCGCCCGTTGTTCAATAAGGAGCTTGAAATTATCGACCGCATTTGCGTGAAAGAGTGCGACGAGTTCGTCGCTTACGACGAAATGTTCAACGGTTTATGCGAAACAAGACCTTACAGCATGTATTCGGAGGACGGCGTTCATCCCACATTCAAGGGCAGCAATTTGATTGCAAATACTGCAATAAAAGCAATAAGAAAACATTTAATGTAATCACAATAAAAAAGCCGCGGCTTGATTGCCGCGGCTTTTATTTTACTTGGTAAGTCTTTGCATTGCAAGGCGGTAAATATCGAAGCACTTTTTTATCTTTTCGAACGTTATGTATTCGTTGGGTTGGTGAATGGTGCATTCCTCGCCGTTCTCTTCGGGACCGAACGCCGCGCCGTTTTTAAGCGCACGGGCGTACGTTCCGCCGCCGATAGCCACGGGCTTTGCGTTTGCCCCCGTAACCTCGTTGTAAACTCCCAAAAGCGTTGAAATAAGTTCGCCGTTCTTGTCGTTGAATAAAGGAGCTTGCTCGTGCATCGTCTCGTACGGGAAGCCGCATTTATCCAAAATATTTATAATTTCTTCGCGCTTGTGCGTCGCGGGGTAACGCACGTCGCAGGTGACGTAAATGCCGTTTTCCGTCTGCTCGATAACGTTGGGGGAGAGGGTGAGAGCGCCCGTTTCGTCCTTTAAGTCTTTAAGTCCCAACTTGTCTTCGAAAAGCGCCTTCACTTCGCTGTTCATTCCTAAATATTGCAGAACGGGTTTAATTGCGTTGACGCCCTTTTCGGGGGTGGAGCCGTGTGCGCTCTTGCCGTTAAAAAATAATTTTACACCGTCGAATTTCAGCCCGAGCGCTGTCGCTTTGTCTTTATCGTAGGGAGCTTCGGCTTCGCAGTACGCGCAAACCATATTCGCCGCGTCGCCGCCCTTCAGCCCCGAAAATTGCTTGCTCGCGGGCAGACACACCTTCAAGTGCAGTATGCCTTTTTCCGCGTAAATTACGGGGAAGTCCGCGTCGGGGGAAATGCCGTTTTCGGGCATTTTCGCAACCTTGTTGTAATGGTCAATACAGCCCCAGCCGCTCTCTTCGTTACAGCCTACTATAAGTTTGATTGTCTTATTGGGAGTGAAGCCTTCGTCTTTGAGGGCTTTGAGCGCAAACAGCGTTATTATAGCGGGACCCTTGTCGTCCATAGTGCCTCTGCCCCAGATTTTCCGGTTGGCTTCGTCCACTTCGCCTCCGAAGGGGTCATGCTCCCAGCCGCTGCCTGCGGGAACGACGTCCAAGTGCGCAAGTACGGCAAAATCTTCACCGCTGCCGAAACGCACTTCGCCAACGTAATTGTCGTAATTGCACGTTTCAAATCCCATTTCTTGAGCGAGAGAAAGGAAGAAATCGAGCGCTTTAGCCGCCCCGTCACCGAAGGGTTTGCCCTCTTTTGCGGGAGCCTGCGAAGAATCGATTGCGACGATACGCGAAATATTATCTACTATATCGTTAAAATAGTTTTTCATAGAAACCTCTTTTTTCAGTTTTAACTTAAAATCATTATACACTTTTTTGTTTTTGTGGTAAAATAAAATTAAGTTAATTTGCAAAAATAATTACGTTACTATAAAGCGTGGGAGCATAAATGCACGAAGGGCATAGACAACGCCTCATATCTAAAATAAAAACCGCCGACGGGCTGTACGAACACGAACTGCTGGAAGTGCTGCTGTTCAACGCTTGTCCGCGCAAAAACGTCAATCCCGTCGCACACGGATTAATTAAAGCGTTCGGCAGTATTTCGGGAGTGCTTAACGCTTCCGTGGAGGAACTTACAAAAGTCGAAGGCGTTGGCAGAAATATGGCGGAATATCTCGTGTGCATCGGCAAATGCCTTAACAAGCGCAACGGCTGCAACAGCTTTGCGATAGTGCGTTCCACTGCGGAGTTCAAGCATTTTATTTCCGTCCGCGCTATGAATTGCGGACGCGATAAGCTGGAAATTTATTGCTTGGATAAAGACGGAAGGGTAAGGCGGGTCTGCGCGTTTTCGGGTAAGGAGGACGGCAGGGTATGCGTTTCCTCCGAACAGATTCTGAAAATTATTTCGGTATACAAGCCTTACGGAATATTCGCGGCGTATTACCGCGCAAACGGAAATTGCGAACCGACGAAAGCGGACGACGATATGGTCGGGCAAATTTCTTTAACCTGTTCGCTGAGCGGAATAAGATTTTACGATTATTGCATTGCCTGCGGCGGAGCAGAAATTTTCAGCTATTTCGTGACGGACAGACTTACAAGAGCGGGCGCGGCGGGCGAATTAAAATATTTAAACGGAAAAGGAGCGGGCAATGGAAGGTTTTAAAAGAATAAAATCACATTCCCGTTTTGCTGTTCTTGCGGGAACGGTTATCGCTGTTATGCTGTTGGTGCTGGAAATAGTCGTAGGGGCGCAGTATATTCTGTTGAGTCCCAGACCTCCCGCTTGGGGGATAGCGCTTGTCATCGTGTGCGAGTTCGCGTTGGACGTACTCTGTCTTACGGAATTTTTAGTCAGGGCGCTTAAAGCGCGTATAGTTTTTTACATTGCCGATTTCGTACTGCTGCTCGTAATCAGCGTGCTGACGGGCAGTACCTATATTTCGGCTTTGTATTGCGTTATACTTTCGCAATTCTATATCAGCGTGGACGATTTCAGCCCCAAGCTCACGGTATTTATCGTCAGCTGCGTGATGTTCGTGTTTACGTCGTTAATCGGCTGGGTTATCAACCACAGACAGGCTATCGACTATCAGGCGGTGCTTTCCATAGCTTCCGACTGTCTCCTCAATATCATAATATTGGTCGCGCACTTTGCCGTTGCAAACTTTTTAATAACGTTCTACCGCACTAATAAAAAGCTCACTGCCGCCCTTCAGGAAGCGGACGAGAACAAAAAAATGCTCGAAGAAGCATACGAACAGCTTTCCGAAACGGCGGTTTACGAGGAGCGAAACAGAATAGCCCGCGACATTCACGACAATGCGGGTCACTCTATGACCGCCGTGATAATGCAGACGGAGGCGGCAAAGCTTATAATAGATACAGACCCCGAAGAAGCGAAGAACAAAATTATTTCCGCAAACATTCAGGCGAAAAACGCGTTGGAGCAGATGAGGGAGAGCGTTCACCTTTTGGCGGGCAGAAACGCTTCCGCGACGCTCAAAGAGGAATTGGAAGAAATTATCGCCCAGACTATGGACGGTACGGATATAGTTATAAGATACGATTTGGCTGATATTTCACTGCCGTACGACAAGCGCAGGTTTATAGCCAACAGCTTAAAGGAATGTCTTGCCAACGGTATGCGCCACGGAGGAGCGAAAGCGTTTTACGTAGAACTTGCCGTGCGCGACAGTCTCGTTTCGCTGATTGTTTCGGATAACGGTACGGGGTTGCCTCCCGATTTCAAGGAAGGTTTCGGGCTGAGGGGCTTGCGCGACAAAGCGGCGAGCTTCGGCGGTGGGATAGTATTTGAAAGCGAAGAGGGCGAAGGCGCGGAAATTCACATCACTGTGCTTCTGCACGACAAGGAGAATAGACAATGATTAAAGTAATGCTTGTGGACGATCAGGTAATTTTGGCGGAAGGCATTAAAAGCGTACTCGAAACGAGCGGAAATATAACCGTTTGCGGCGTTGCCTGCGACGGTGCGGAAGCGGTTGAAAAGGCGGTTTTACTCAAGCCTGACGTTATATTAATGGACATACGTATGCCCAATATGAACGGCGTTGCCGCGACAAAAAAGATAAAGGAAGTCGTTCCCGAAACAAAGATAATCGTACTCACGACATTCGACGACAGCGACTATATCCTTTCCGCAATCAACAGCGGGGCAAGCGGATATCTGCTCAAGGATATCGGTTCTACAGCGCTTATCGACGCGGTTGAAAACGCTTATGCGGGCGACACGATACTTCCTTCCAAGATAGCTAAAAAGATAACTGACGCGGCTTTAATGGTTTCCAACGACAGGGAAATCAAGTTGAAGCGCGTTTACGGATTCTCAGAACGAGAAGCGGGAATTGCGATGATGCTTTCTGAAGGGTTTACCAACCGTCAGATTGCTTCCGCGCTAAAGCTTTCGGACGGAACGTGCCGTAACTATATCAGCTCTATTTATCTAAAAATGGGCGTGGAAAACCGCACTGCCGCCGTTGCAAAAATCAAGGAAATAATGTAAAACCAATAATTAAAAACGCCCCGCACTTTTTAAGAAGTGCGGGGCGTTTGCGTTTTGCTGATTATAAGTCGAATGCGATTGCGGTCACGTCGTCGTGAAGCTCCCCGCAAAAGCTCTTTAAATTGCTTTCCAGATTCTTGATAAATTCCTCGCCCGTGCGTGAAAGCGAAAGCGTTTTAATCGCTCCGTCCACGCCGAACATTTCGCCGTAACGGTTCTTGCTTTCCGTAACGCCGTCGGTGAGCAATACGAGTATATCGCCCTTTTTATAGGGGATAGTATCTTCGAAATATCTCGGGTTGTCGAACCAGTTGGAAACGGGAGGGGAATTGAGCATAATGCGGGTGATGCCCCCGCCCGATTTTAGAAGAATGGGAACGTTATGCCCCGCCATAGAATACGTTATGCTGTTTTCGTCTATTCTTGCGGCGGCAACCGTTATGTAACTGCGTTCGTCTAAATTGAGTTCGTTAAACTTTCTTGCAAGCGAGGATATAGCTTCTGCGGGCGAATAGACCGATTTGTCGTAAGCCGCTTTAACAAACGCCGTCAACATACCCGCGGATATACCTTTGCCCGAAACGTCGGCAATAACGCCGCAAGCGGAATTTCCGACGGAAAATACGTCGGGCAAATCTCCGCCGATATCGCGGCAGGGCATATACATATACGAATATCGTTTGCCGCCTTCCCACTTGCCCGCGGGGAGAAGACGCTGCTGAATGTTTTTCGCCGTCTGCAATTCGCGGGCGATTTCAAGCTCCAAAGCGTCGTCAATAACGCCCATACAAAGCCCGCCGCCAAGCGGTTTGACGGTAATGGAAAAAGCCACCTCTCGCGCGGTGTCGCCTTTAAGCGTTAATATGACCCTGCGTGAAATTTCCCTGTTGGAATAGAACGAATCCTCGAATGCGGTAACCAACGAGCAATTTTGGGCGCAGTCGGCTTGGCCGCACCGCTTGCAATCGCGTGCGCACCCAACCGCGGCGCCGAGCTTTCCGCTTTTAAAATCACTGCTGAAAAGCGTTCTGAAGGTTGCGTTGGTAAAAACCGCTTTTAAGTTTTGGTCGGCGACTATTACGGCGGAAGGTACTCCGTCGATGATTTGCCTTAAAAACTTCTCAGTCATTGTTCGGTAAATAGAATGATAATTTTCCCTCTATAATTTTTGCGTTAAGGGCAACGCCGTCGTACAGCTCGCCCTCAGCCTGAATGGTTGTGGGGGTATCGCCGACGGGCGTAACGCTTACGCTCTTGCATAAAACGTGCGTGACTTCCTTAACTTTGTTCACCTTTCCGGAATTAAGTTTCATAAACGCGATAAGCGTTCTGAATTTGGTAAGGCAATCGACCATAATCAAGTTTATATATCCGTCGGTAATATCGGCTTCGGGGAAAAGAAGTATACCGCCGCCTATTTGTCTGCCGTTGCCGAGACAGCATATAATGCCCGTATGCTCTTCTTCCTTGCCGTCGTAAACTACTTTATACGTACCCGCTTTGTAGTGCATAAGGCTTTTGATAAAAGCGGAAAAGTATTTATTCTTTCCCTTCTTTTTCCCGCTGTATGCGCGTTTTAACACGTCTACGTCGATACCCATGCCGACTGCGTTAATGCTCCTTAAACCGTTGTCGAGTTCGATAAAGTCGATTTTGGAAGGGGAGCGGAACGCAATGTTTTCCGCCGCTATTTTCACGTCGGAGGGGATGTGCGCCGTTTCGGCGAAGTCGTTGCCGCTGCCGAGGGGTATAAGCCCTAACGTGCAGACAGTAACGTCCTTAATGCCGTTAAGAACTTCGTGCAAAGTGCCGTCGCCGCCCATTGCTATAAGGTTTACGTTTTCTCCGCTTTCGGTCAGCTCCGCCGCGATTTCCGTCGCGTGCTTGGGATACTGCGTTTCGTGAATTACGCACTGCTTTCCCGCTTTGACGAAAATGTTCTTCACCGTTTCAAGCTTTTCGGCTACGTTATTTCCGTGATTGGCTGTGTTTACTATTAAATGGTACATCGGCTTGTTTCCCACAGATTTTTCATTTGTTCGTCGGCGGTAATTGCACGCAAACTATCACTTTTAATTATACATTATAAAATTTCATATTGCAATAGTTTTGCAAGTTTGGTATAATGTAAAAACTAAATTATGAATGAAAAAATTCCCTGCAAGCTGAAAGAACTTGCGTTAAAACTCAATAAACCGCTATACGTCGTGGGAGGAACCTGCCGCGACTATATCGCCAATCTTTACGGCAATTGCAACGATTGGGACATATGCGCCGCAGTAGGCGCGGAAGAGTTATGCTCTGCCGCTCAAAAAGCGGGAGTTAAAGTGACCGCCGTTTATAAGCATACAGGTACGGTAAGATTGACTGCAGACGGCGCGGGCTACGAATACACATGTTTCCGCACGGATAAATACGTGCGCGGCGAACACAGCCCCGAAGAGGTTTATTTCACAGACGATATAACGCTCGACGCCAAACGCAGGGATTTCAAGTGCAACGCGGTATATTACGACGTGAAAGCGGAAAAGTTCGTAGACCCGCTCAAAGGCATTGAGGACGCAAAACGCGGAATACTCGACACCGTAGCTCCCGCCGACAAGGTTTTCGGCGAGGACGGGTTAAGGCTTATGCGCCTTTGCAGAATAGCCGCGCAGACGGGATTTTCGCCGACCGAAGAATGCGTGCGCGGAGCATTGAAAAACGCACGCCTTATACGCGATATCGCCGCCGAAAGGATAAGGGCGGAACTGGAACTGCTTCTTTCCGCCGACTTAAAGTACGGCATACGCGGCGGACAGTACGCAGGGCTTAAACTTGCGCATCGCACGGGCGTGCTTCAACAGATTCTGCCCGAACTGACCGCCGGGGACAAAATGGCGCAGAGGGAGGACTATCACGCACACGACGTGCTTGAACACACATTGCGCTGCGTAAAATACGCCCAGCCCGAAATAAGGCTTGCGGCGCTTCTGCACGACGTGGGCAAACCCTACTGCATGATAAACACGGGCAAGTACGCATTGCACGAGGTCGAGGGCGCGCGCATTGCCGAGGATATATGCGCAAGGTTTCGCGTTTCCAAAAGGGAAAGCGCTCGGGTGTGCGAGCTTGTAAAACTGCATATGTACGATTTGTCCTGTCAGGCTAAAGAAAACAAAGTGCGCAGATTTATCGTGTCACACCTTGAAATCATTCCCGATTTACTGCTTTTAAAGCAAGCCGATTATTCCGCGTGCAAGGACGATTTGTCCGTTGCGCCTTGCGTCAAAAAATGGAAAGCCATAATTGAAAAAATGAAGAGCGAGGGCGTTCCGTTCACTATAAAACAGCTTGCCGTCCGCGGCGACGAGCTTTTAAGTGCAGGGCTTAAAAGGGAAAACGTCGGCAAGGCGCTTGCCTTTTTGCTGGGCGAATGTGTAATCGACGCGGGTATGAACGTTAAGGAAAAACTTATAAAACTCGCCATTTCGCATTTTGGCGAAGAGTAGAAGCTTTGGCAATAAAAAGAAACGGGCGAAATAATATAAACGGTTGCTTTTTTGTCTGTTCGTGTTGTATAATAATAACTGTATAAATTCAGATCGTTAACGTATCAAGCAAAATAACGTTTTTGCGAGAAAGGAGTTTTTTATGGCAAAAGGCGGTTCTAAGGTTTTAACAGCCGTAATCGCATTCTTACTCGGTTTTATATTTGCAATTTTAGTGGAAGTCGGCGCGGTTTTCGGCGTGTATTATTACGTAACGAGAACGGATCTTGACAACATTTTTCAAACGCTCGGTATCGAAAATAAGGATGAGGAAGGCAATTATATTTACGTCAACACGGATAACGCCCAAAACCTCGGCGAGCTTTTCAAGCAGTTAAAAGGTTACCTCTATTCGGACGGTTCTTCCGAAATGGACTATCCCGTACTCGGCAAGAGCCTTGACGACATAAGCAATCTTATTCCCATAACCCAAAGATTGCTTGCCGAAAAGCTTTATCCCAAAGTAACCGAGTTTGTGGATATCAATTGGGAGGATTTTGAAAGCACAGCTATTTCCGATTTGCCGCAGTTTTTAAGCGACAGCGTTATGGATATCCGTCCCGCAAAGATGTTGGGGAAATTGGGTATGGACGGTTTGGTAGGCGAGGACGCAAATATAGTCGTAAAAGCGTTGCTCGAAGGCGTTGAATTCGATTATGCGTATACTCCGTCGGGCTTGAAATTCCCCGTCTATTACGACGATTATACTTACAACGAGGAGCTTTCCAGCTATCACCGCGTGAAATCGCAGGACAATACGGACGCATATCCCTCGCACCTTTCCGAAGATTTGCTTTACAAGACGGGTACGGTGTTAAAGTCGGAAGAAGGCGGGGAGCAGGAAGAAGGCGTGTCCCTCCAGTCGGAAAACGAGAAGCAGATTTACCGCCTGTATTACATACCTTGTTCTGTAAATAACGGGTTGTTCGGCGACGCCGAACTTGCGGAAGAAGGCGACACGGTTTACGTCGAAGGTACCGCGTTCTATGCCGTTAAGAGAATTGAAAACAAAAAAGAATACGTGCTTAATTTAACCGACGAGTTCCTTTACCTTCCCGAATACGGTTTGCACAATATGGACAGAACGGGCAACTTCTACTACACCAACGAAGATGCGGAGCTGCAGCTTTATCCCGTAACCATACGCAGTTTCTCAAGTACGGAGGAAGTGTTCAAGCCTCTTTATTCCATTCCCGTAACCGAGCTTTTAGGCGGCGGCGAAGACAACATAATAGAGGACGTGTTCGGCAGTCTTTCCGTCGGTGAACTGATAGACGGTAAAGCCGATCTGGACGAAATGATAAACAATCTCGAGCTTGCTACCGTCATCAATATCAATCCCGACCAGTCTCTTATGGCTTATATCGGCTACGGTATTACGAATATAAAAAAGGCGGATGATAACGCGGGCTGGCAATACGAAGGCTTTGTGGACGTGGACGGCGTTTCCACTCTGTGCTATATAACTTCCGAATACAAAGGCGAACAACAGCAGAAAAACATAGACAGAGTATGGTATTATGACAAAGACGGCGCTCTTGTGGATGTTAAGGGTACTACGGTTAAGGAAGTTGCTAATTTGGCAAACGATCTCGAATTACCCTCGCTTTTGAATATTAAAGCAGACGACGCGATTCTGGGCTATCTCGGCTATGGTTTGTCGGGTGTGTCGGCTCAGAAGGGAGATGGTTACACTCACGTAGGCAAGGCTGAAATATACGGAGAAAAGTTTTCCTGTTATATCAGCACTAACGACGAAGGTTATATAACCGACGTGTGGAGATTTGACGAAACGGGCGCAAGAATAAAGGTCAGCGGAACGAAGATAGACGGACTGTCCGACAGAATGAACGGACTATCCGATAACCTTTCGCTTCCCGACGTTCTCGATATAAAGGCGGAACAGTCTATAACCTCTTACATAGGCTACGGCATATCGGGGATAAAACAGGAAAGCGGCGACGGATATTCGCACACGGGCGTTTACAAGACGGAAAACGGAACCGAAACGACATGCTATATCGCAACCGATGACGACGGCAAGATAACTTCCGCATGGTATTTCGACGAAGGAAATAAGCGCACCGTTCAAGGCACTACGTTATCACAGCTGCCCGACAGGATTGATAATATCGCAAACGACTTGACGTTGAAAGACGTTATGGACATTAATGAAGACGATACGATTCTTTGGTCGCTGAAGGACTCTAAAATATCCGAACTCGGAACGGAAGTCAAAAAGCTTAAAGTAGGCGATATACTCGATGCGGAAGACATAAGAAAGAGCGCGATATTAAAACAGCTTAAAAACAAGAGCATAGACGACCTTTCAACCGCAATCGACGCTATCGCAATCCAGAGCATTTACACAAAGGAAGTTTACGGCTTCGCCACGGAAGACGACGTTGTCTGCACGTTGGTAAGCGAATATAACAGCAAAATTCTTTACTTAACAAAAGAAGGCGAGGGCGAAGACGCAGTTTATACCTACGTTCACAGCGAATACTCCGAAGATAAGGATAAAGAAGATTTGGTCGGCAGACTTACCGAAGAAGAGTTTAACGAAGGAATTGCAAGCGGAGTTGAGTATTATACTTACGGCGAAGCACAGGGTATGTGGCGTTTAATCCTCTTTAAGGAAGATAAAGAAAAGGTTTATACGCTGAATAACTTCAACAATATGGTCAAGGAATGTACGGGCAATATCTATAACGCAAAGTTGTCAACGTTGCAGGAAGCCAAAATTATAGACGAGAACAAAGACCTAAGCAAGACGTTGGTGTGGTACTCAAAAAATGAGGACAATACTTATACAAGGCACGATGACGAAACGCTTGGCGATATAACTTTGAGGCGGCTTATCGATATCGTTCTCAATATGGAATTCCCCGACTTGCCTTTACATTAAAATACGTTTGTCAAAAACGTTTGACAAACACAAATTATTACTGTATTATATTAAAGCGTTTCACGGCAAAGATTTTGATTTATCAAAAGATTTGCGTGCTTGCAATAAAACCTTGCGTATCGTAAGTGATACGCCGATTAAGTCCGGGAGGTGAAAAAATGAAAACTTACGAAATGCTTTACGTGTTAGACGCGGCGATTTCGGACGAGGCAAAGGAAGCTTTTGTTCAGAAGTTCGAATCAATCGTGTCTGATAACGGCGGCACGGTCGTTTCCACCGATAAGTGGGGCGCTAAGAAGTTGGCTTATCCTATCAACTATAAGTCCGACGGCTGGTATGCGCTTATGACCTTCGAAGCCGATGGCGCAGTAGTTAAGGAACTTGACAGAATAGCTGGTC
>CAYXXB010000017.1:0-22908 GCA_964468955.1 uncultured Clostridia bacterium
GATATATATGTTTTTCATCAGTACGAGAGGGGGAGAAAAGGTAACCGGCGCGCAGGCCATAGTCAAAGGGCTGTCGGAAAACGGCGGGCTGTACGTTCCCGAAAAGTTTCCGGCATTTTCTGCCGAGGATATGGAAGCTATGCTCTCTATGAGCTATCCCGAACGTGCGGCTTACGTGCTTTCGGCATACCTCGACGAATACGACAAAGCCGAGCTTCTTTCCGCTTGTGAAGAAGCTTACGCCAAGTTCGAAGGCGACGACCCCTGTCCGCTCGTAAAAATTAAGGACGGCACGTATATTTTAGAGCTTTTCCACGGTCCTACCTGCGCGTTCAAGGATATGGCGCTCACAGTTCTTCCCTACCTATTAAGAAAGGGTTGCGATATCTGCGGAATTAAGGAAGATATTCTCGTTTTAGTTGCGACTTCGGGCGATACAGGCAAAGCCGCGTTGGAAGGCTTTAAGGACGCAAAGGGCATCAAGGTTATGGTGTTCTATCCCGACGACGGCGTTTCGGCTATGCAAAAATTGCAGATGTGTACGCAGGAAGGCAAGAACGTAAACGTGGTTGCTGTCAAGGGCAACTTCGACGACTGCCAGACGGCGGTTAAGGAAATTTTTAACAGTGCGGACTGTGCGGCACAGTTAAAGGAACATAATATCGCGCTTTCTAGCGCAAACTCCATAAACTTCGGCAGGCTCGCTCCTCAGATTGCGTACTATTTTTCTGCGTATCTCGATTTGGTTTCTTCCGAACAGATTGAAATGGGGCAGGAGATAGACTTCTGCGTACCCACGGGCAATTTCGGCAATATTCTCGCCGCGTATTATGCAAAGCGTATGGGCTTGCCTGTCCGTAAGTTACACTGCGCTTCCAATATGAATAACGTGTTGACGGACTTCCTTGCCAAGGGCGAATACGACGTGAACAGAGAGTTCTACAAAACCACTTCGCCTTCTATGGATATCCTCGTTTCATCCAACCTCGAAAGACTGCTTTTTGAAATTTCGGGCAGAAACACAAAGCTTATTTGCGAAAGAATGGAAAAGCTGAAAGCCGAGGGTACTTACACTATAACTAAGGAAGAGCAGGAAGAAATTGCTTCTACGTTCGACGGCGGTTTTGCCGACGAGGACGAGGTTGTGGAAGCCGTTTACGATTTGTTCTGCGACACGGGCTACACCGCGGATACGCACACGGGCTGTGCGATAAAAGTTGCGGGTGACTGGGCGCATAAGAACAAAAAGGACGAAACGCCTATGGTTATCGTTTCTACCGCTAACCCTTACAAGTTCCCGCAGGACGTTTTATACTGCGTGACGGGCAACGATGTTCGCGACAGCTTTAAGGGCATTAAGCGTTTGCACGCTGCAACGGCAATGGCTGTTCCCAAGTGCCTTGCGGGGTTAAAGGATAAGCCCCTGCGCTTTAAGACAACCGTTTCAAAGGATAAAATGTTCGACGAAGTGTTGAAGTTTGTAAAATAATTAATCAGAAATAGAGAATGGCGCGCCCGCAGTTGCGGGCGCGCCGTTATTTTAACTTTATTCTTTGTGGCGTTGCCTTAGCAAATAATGTGATAAGGCAACGATTTCAAGAATAAGCACCGATATTAAAATAAAAATAGATATCGTGGTAATAATTCGCCATACTTTTAATTCGACAAAACCGTAGGCTATAATTCTTAAAAGCTGACACGCGCTTACAATGCAAACGCCGGTAATTACGCAAATCTTTTCCCATTTTAGCATAGGGAGCCTTTCACGTTTTCGGTTGATAATAGCTGTAATTTCTTCCGCTTGTTCGGGATAGGTAGCATATAAAAGACGTTTCACCCGCCGCGCAGAGCCGTAAAAGAAAAAGATAAGCGCAATGTCTATTGCTTCCGCAAAGAAAAACAACATTGTGATAATCGGGCCGATAATCTTCTCCGAGGGATTTATTGAAAGTATCACGCCAGCACATAGAAACATAAGAAGCGGGAGTACAAGCGCCGTTGCGACCGTATTTGCGCCGTGCTTTCTCTTTAAGCGGTATTCGCCCGCCCAAAGTTTTAGCGAGGTGTCGTCTTTTTCTTCTTTCTTTTGCTGGGCTTGCGGGTTACGTTTACCGGCGAGCAATTCTTCTACGGTAACTCCGAAAAAAGACGCAAGAGCAACGAGCATATCGGGTCGAGGTTTGGAAACGCCCATTTCCCACTTGCTAACAGCTTTATTGCTTACGCCCATCATATCGCCGAGCTGAGACTGCGATAGCCCTTTCTCCGTGCGGAGTTGATAGATAAAATTTCCGAAATTGAAGTCGTTCATAAATTAACCTCTGTACATATTATATCATTGCAAGCGAGCCTCCGCAAATAAAACCTGTCGAATAAAAGTAGAACTTGTGTAGCATCGCCTCTAACGGGCGGTTTTTTAATTATTGTGTAAGCCGTGTGAGCAAAGACGTTAAATTGAGTGATTAACGCATAGTTTGACAATAAATTCTTTGCGTTTTTAATATCTATGTGGTAGAATTATAATTGATAAACTGTAAATATTTTACAAGGAGGAGACAGCAGTGGCTATGGAAGGTGCAAAAACGCTTTATTCGGCGGTTCAGCCAACCAACAATCTTACGATAGGCAATTATATAGGAACTATCAAGAGCTGGCGCGATTTGCAAAACGACTATAACTGTATTTATGCGGTTGCGAATATGCACGCTATTACCGTGCGTCAGGACCCTGCTCAGCTCCGCCAGAAAACGCTTTCGCTCGCGGCACTCTTTCTCGCCTGCGGCGTAGACCCCGAAAAGAGCATACTTTACATTCAATCCCACGTGCCTTGCCACGCTGAGCTTTGCTGGGCGCTCAACACTTTCACCTACGTCGGCGAAATGGAAAGAATGACGCAGTTTAAGGATAAGAGCGCGAAACACGCGGATAATATAAATATGGGGCTTATGGACTACCCCGTTCTTATGGCGGCGGATATTCTTTTATATCAGACGGACGTCGTTCCCGTTGGGCTTGATCAGCGTCAGCATTTGGAAATTTCCCGCGATATCGCACAGCGCTTCAACAACGCGTACACGCCGACTTTCAAAGTACCCGAAGGCATTTACGGCAAAGTAGGCGCTAAAATCTGCGACTTGCAGGACCCGACGAAAAAGATGAGCAAGTCGTGCGAAAACCCCAACAGTTCGATATTCTTAACCGACGATAAGGACACGGTTATACGCAAGTTCAAGCGTGCGGTAACGGACAGCGGTTCGGAAATTAAGTACGACCCCGAAAACAAGGCGGGAGTTAGCAATCTGCTGGCTATCTATTCGGTGTTTACCGACAAGACAATAGAGCAGTCCGAACGCGAATTTACGGGCGTTGGCTACGGCGATTTCAAGCTTGCCGTCGGCGAAGCGGTTGCGGATAAGCTCGCACCCATTCAAGCCGAACAGGCGCGTATTCTCGCCGACAAAGATTATATAAACGGCGTTCTTGCAAGCGGGTCGGAGAAAGCGTATTCGATAGCTCGCCGTACTCTCTCCAAAGTATATAAAAAGATAGGTTTTTACCAGTTATAAGCGATGTTCGGATATATTAACCCCGACAGACCGCATATGTTTGTAAAGGACGAAGTGCTGTATCAGGCGCTTTACTGCGGAATGTGCAAATCGATAGGCAAGGGGTGCGGAAGTTTTGCAAAATCCGCGCTCACCTACGACACGGCATTTCTTTCCGCCCTTCTACACAATATTGCGGACTGCGACGTAAAAATAGAAAAAAGGCGGTGCGCACTGCATCTGATAAAGCGCAGGCCCGTGGCAAAGCCCGACGATATGTCTGTTTTGCTCGGCTGCGTGAATACCGCGCTCGCTTACTATAAACTGCTCGACGACAAGACGGACGGCGATAAAAAGGGAATGTTTGCGTTTCTGTATAAACGGGGATATAAACGCGCTTTAAAGCGCCACCCCGCAATCGCGGCGGTGATCAGCGAGGGGATGGAGAGGCAAAGGCAGCTGGAAAAGGAAAACTGCGAAATAATAGACGCCGCATGCGAACCGACGGCGCAAATGCTTTCCAAGCTTTCAGATTACGTTCTCGGCAAGTACGCCACGCAGGACACCCGTCAGCTTTGCTACGACGTGGGCAAGTGGATATATCTTGCGGACGCGTTGGACGATTACGATAAAGACGTGAAAAAAGGCAGGTACAATGTGCTTTTCAACGCGTTTAAGGAAAGAACGAAGCAAGAGGCAGTTTGCGCTCACGGCGAGGAAATAAACTTTATTTTCAACAGTTTATTCGGCGATATGCGCCAAAGGCTTGCTTCAATCAAATTTTACTATAACCACGATTTAACGGACAATATAATTCTTATGGGAATACCCCTTAAAACCCGCCGTTTGGTTTTCGGCAAGTGCGGGGAGGGGAAAAAGGGAGACAAAAATGAACAAACGCAATCTTGAAATTCTTGGTCTTGAAGAAGGCGCTACCGCGGAAATGATAGAGGAGGCTTATAAGAGCCTCAGCGAGAAATATAAGGAAGAGCGGTTTATGGAAGGTGAAGTCGGCAACGAAGCCGCGCGTATGCTTTCCAAAATCGAAACCGCCAAAGCCGAACTTTTAGCCGAACTCGCCGAAAAATCGACCGACGAAAGCGGCTCGCCCTCGTCTTTCGCCCGTGTGGAGGAGCTTATCAAGGCGGGCGATTTGCAGGAAGCTCAGCGCGTTTTAGACTCTTTTAACGAACGCGGAGCGCATTGGCACTATATGCAGTCCGTTGTTTTCTACCGCAAGAATTGGGTGAACGAGAGCAAGAAACAGCTTGAAATAGCAATTCAGCTGGACGGTGAAAACCAAAAATACAAGGACGCTTATCAGAAGCTTAACGATAAGATTGCTTACGACGCGGCAAATCACCGCGGCGAAGGCGCAAACCAAAGCGCATATCAGGGTCAGAATATGTCATCTCCGGCAGACGACCAGCTCGGCGGCAACTTCTGTATGGATTGTTTGCAATGCTGTGCGTTGAATATGTGTGTGAACTGCTTGTGCAATAGTTGTTGCCACTAAAATTTTCGTAAAAATCTTTTTCTTGCGCGAAAAATTTTTTTACGATTTTAGGGCGTTGCCCTCTTGCCGCATTGTGCTGATGCCCTCAAATATCAGAAAATGCGGCAATTCACCTACTGAGGCGAAAGTATTCGCAAATTGGGTTGCGCTGCGGAAAAGCGTGGTTTTCCTTGCTACATAAGTTATTTTTTAGAAGATATAAAGTGTAAAAATATGCCTAAAAACAAGAACTCGAAATCGTTTGAAATAGCGCTGTCGGGCGTAGCGTGCGCCATAGCGGTTTTATTCCTGTCGCTGGGAATACTCAGCGGCTGGCTTACCGCTACGGGCTATTTTATGGGCGTTATTGCGCTTATGCTTCCCTTATCGCGCAAGTTCTACGTCGGCGATTTCATAGCTTATATCGCAACCTGTATTCTCACGCTTATTATGGGCGTTGCGGGCAAGTTCTGGGATTTGGTTCCGTTCATAATGTTTTTCGGCTTGCACCCGCTCGCAAACGCTTTGCAGGAAAAGTTTAAAATAAATAGGTGGATAGCCCTCGCCGTCAAAGCGGTATGGTTTGACTGCACTTTAATCGTTGCGTATTTCCTTGTCTACGGCGGGCTTTTGGGCGGCGAAATGCTGCCTCAGAACGTTTACGATATCGTAAATAAATACATATATCTGTTCATTTTTACAATTGGAACGGTCGTTTTCGTCGCTTACGATTACCTTGTTTTCCGCACGCAAAAAACGGTCAATATGCTCGTTTACCGCATAAAACGGTGATATTATGGAAGAAAAACTCGAACGCATTAAACAAGTAATTGCAGAAGGTTCTACCGACGAAAAACTTAATTTGGCGGAAGAGCTGATTGCGGAAAATTCACACTCACAGGCGCAAGACGTGTTGGACAGCATTAACGAACGTTACGCGAAATGGCACTGCCTGCAAAGCAAAATCTTTTTTGCAAAGAACTGGGTATACGAAAGTAGAAAACAAATGGAAATGGCAGTGGAATTGGAGCCGAACAACGCCGAATACATAGAAGAGCTGCAAAAGCTGAACGCGCTCGGCGAGGCGGAGCCGCATAGCGAAGAGAAGGTCGAGCCCGAAATGGCTAAGGGTAGATGCAAGGATGCCTGCGGTGAAGCGTGTTGCTTAGGTTGCGGCGAATGCTTATGTCAAGGGCTTTGCGAGGCAATCTGCAACGGTTGCAGCTAAAAGGATAATATGGAAAAAAACAAAGAATACAAAGGTGAAGTCCTTTCCCTCGGAAGCGAGGGGGAGGGCATTATAAAATTAGAGGGTACGACGGCGTTCGTGCCGTTCTGCCTTGCGGGCGAAAAAGTCAGCTTTAAAGTGCTTAAAGTGGGCGGGTCGGTCGCTTACGGAAAGCTTACCGAAGTACATACTCTTTCCCCGCACAGAGCGACTCCCGAGTGTCCTTACTACGAAAAATGCGGCGGCTGTCAGCTTCAGCATACGGACTATGAAACGCAGTTGGAATTCAAGCGTTCAACCGTGCAAAGCTGTTTAAAGAAATTGGGCGGTCTGGAAGTCGAAGTGAACGAAACGGTCGCAAGCGCGAAGCAGTACGGTTACAGAAACAAACTCGCGCTGCCCGTCGGCGTGAACGAAAACGGTGAAAATATCGTTGGGTTTTACGCTCCCCGTTCGCACAGAATAGTTCCTATAAATTCCTGTTCGCTACAGTCGGAATGGTCTGATACGCTCATTTCAGCGCTTAAGATGTTTATGCAAAACTGTTCTCTTCACGGCTACGATGAAGATAAGTGCAGGGGCGATATCCGTCATATAGTCGGCAGGGAAGTTAGCGGTAAGCTCGTTGTAACCGTGGTCGCGGCGCATAATATAGACCTTTCGCCGTTTATCGAAATTTTAGACGGGTGCTTTAAGGATTACACGCTTTGGCTCAATATCAACAATTCTAGAGGTAACGCCATATTCGGAAGTGGCTGGCGCGTTTGCAAGGGAAGCGGCTATTACACGGACGAGGCTGAAGGTGTTAGCTTTCAGGTCGGGGCAAATACCTTTTTGCAAGTCAACGACGATATCCGCGCAAAACTGTATAGTGCTGTTATAAACGCGTGTGCGGACGAGGATGCCGTTGCTGTGGATTTGTACAGCGGAGGCGGACTGCTTACGGCTATGCTCGCTAAGTCGTGCAGGGCGGCGTACGGCGTGGAAATAATACCCGAAGCCGTCGAGTGTGCGGACAAGCTTAAAGAAGATAACGGTTTGAGTGAGAAGATGTTCAACTACTGCGGTGCGGTAGAGGACAAAATCGAGGAAGTGTTCCAAAAGACGGCGGGGTATAAACGCGTTATCGTGTGCGACCCGCCCAGAAAGGGAATGGAACGCAGTGTGGTTAACGCGGTGCTGAAAAGCAAGGCTGACAAGGTAGTGCTTATATCCTGCAACCCCTCAACGCTTGCCCGAGATTTGGGGTTGCTCTGCGGAAGCTTAAAGGAAGTGGACGGACAAATCCTCAAAAACCCCGACTACAAGGAAAGCGGGTTGAACGGTTATTACAGTATTCTTTCCGTCACCCCGTTCGATATGTTCCCGCAAACAAAACATGTGGAAACGTTGGTTGTACTTTCCCGCAAAATTGTGGCGAATTGATATAAAATTAAATTTAAGGAGGAATATAATATGCCTTTTATAGACAGCAAATTGACCGTAAAACTTACGGAAGATAAGAAGGAAAAAATCAAACAAAAGCTCGGCAGGGCGGTTTCGCTTCTTCACAAGAGCGAAACTTACCTGATGGTGGGCTTTCAAGAGGGTTATGACCTGTATTTGGGTGGTAAAAGACTCGAAAAGGGTGCTTACGTCGAGGTGAGCCTCTACGGCAGTGCGTCGTCTTCCGACTATTCCAAAATGACGGGAGAAATCTGCCGTATTCTCGCGGAGGAAGCGGGTATTCCTGCCGAATGTGTATACGTCACCTATCACGGATTGAAGGATTGGGGCTGGAACGGTTCGAATTTTTGATGCGCATTAATTGAACAGTTGCGGGACATTGAATATTAAATAACGGAGAAAGTGATTGGAAGTTTTTCTTACAATTTTGCGCTATATCTCAGGTCCGGTAATCGGCGCGATAATAGGTTATTTTACAAACTGGCTTGCGGTTAAGATGCTGTTCAGACCGTACTATCCGAAAAAGATAGGTAAATGGCGGTTGCCGTTCACGCCCGGAATAATCCCCAAGCGCAAGCCCGCTCTTGCAAAAGCGGTAGGTAAAGCGGTGGGCGAACAGCTCTTTACCAAAGAGGATTTAGCCGCGGTAATCGTCTCGGACGAAGCGAAAGAAAAGGTGGGGGACTATGCCATAACTCTTTGGAAAAGCGCGGGCGAAAAGACCGCAAAGGAGCTTGCGGACCGCTTTATCCCGACGGAAAAACAAGAACCGTTAATACAGTCTGCCGAGAATTTTATCAGCGAAAAAGTTTATTCCGCAGTAAAGAATCTGGATTTGGGCGCCGTCGTTGCGCAGGAGGGCGCTAAGGCGATAAACCAAAAGAAAGCGTCTTTGGGTATGCTTGCGATGTTTCTTTCAGACGAACTTGTTTCCTCGCTTGCACAAAAGCTTGCGGGCGGCGTAAACAATTATGTTGAAGAGAACGGCAGAGAGATAATTTCCAAAGCTGTTAAAAGCGAAGCAGAAAAGGCTTTGAACGCGCCTCTTTCGCAAATAACGGAAGCCGTGGAAGAGGGGGTTATCAAAAACGCCGCCTGCTCCGTCTACGAAAGCTCGGTTGGCAATGCGTTCACTCAGCTTGCGGACGGGCTGGACGTTTGTGCGATAGTGGAAGAAAAGATAAACGCTATGGAAATAAAGGAGTTGGAAAAACTCGTCCTTTCGGTAATGAAAAAGGAACTCAACGCCATAGTAAACCTCGGCGCATTGATAGGCTTTATACTCGGCATAGTTATGATTTTCGTTTAAAATATGTGAAATAATAAATCGGCGGACAAATCTTTGTCCGCCGATTTATTAAATTAACAAGCATTAGAAGAAATATAATTCGTAACCGTAATAATCTGTTGAGTTTATACGTACGGTTATAATCGTTTTCGAGCCGATTTTAAGAATATCGAATGAAGGAACCGTTACGGGTCCGCTGTATTCTACGGGCTTTTTCATGCAGTACAACGGTTTAGTCAAATCAGTTTGGTCGTAGACTGCAAGATATCCGCCCGATATGCCGAACGATACGATTAGTTTACCGTTTACAACGTTTATTATCTTTTTTGCCGTATACTCGTTTACCGAATACCATTCTCCGTTTTCGTCTTTTAGTTTAAATGTTCCGAATTCAAGCTTTTCGCCGTTTTCGTCGAAAATATCATCGGTACCAATAATACAGTAACCGCTTGTAAGGCTTTTATAATTTTTCTTGAAAATGGGGTCGGAAGTGTTGTATTTATATCTAAGTTCGCCGCTTATATATCTGTAAACGGTATCGTTTTCTACGGTATAAACATTGTCGCCGCCGGTATAGATTTTACCGTTTATTCTATAAAACTCATTGCCCTTTAAAACTGTGTAGTTGGTATTTGCATGCATCCCGCTGGAACGTTTGTATACTACCGGTATAAAATCCCCGTCGATATCCTGCTCACAATACACGTTTCCGTAAGAGTCCATATAGGGATTGACGGCATCCTTGATTATGTTGACTTCTCCTCCGTAATCAAGGTCGATAACTATATACATCGAAAAGCCCTCTTCCCAAATCATTGCATAATGACCATTGAAAATCACTTCACGTTTTTTGGTGGAAATAAAATCGTAAACATGCCCTACTGAATCATCGTATTTAGTATACCGATATATTGTACATCTGTAGTTTTTGTATTCAGTCCAGTAAAAGGTGCTGTAAGCGGCATAAACGTCGGATATTTCGCCGAATCTTGTAAGGTCGATAGTTTCGCTTTCGAACAGGTATTCCGAGTTTAATATGGTCAGCTTTCCGTCTTTGAAATAGTAATAGTAACCGCAATATTTTACTTGTCCCTCGAGTACAAGCTTATTGAAATTGTAGTCGTTATCTGCCTTTCTCGATTTGCCTTCACTTAAACGGGAAACAAAGTCTTCAGCGCTCAGTAATTCCTCGCATTTGGGAGTGGTATCTATAGGGACATCGGGTATATCGGGCGCTTCGGTGGGGTACCACGTATCACCGACGTAAGTGCCGTCCCATTCGCGTTCATCAAGATTATCGTGTTCTATTACGGGCTTTTCTGCGATGAATTCAAAAATAACGGAAATCGTAAAGTGTTCATTATCGGGCTTGTTGAAGTATTTTACGGTAACTTTCATACTGCTTAAAAGTCCGTTTTTAACTACCACCCAACCCTTGATCTTATCTGTAAGCTTGTAATTTTTCTTTTGCGTACCACTAAGATCGTCCGTAAAAAATTCGTCTTTGATTTCAAGATAATAACCGTTTTTAATCTTGCGGATATAGCGGATATCGTCGTTGGCGTTTCTGGAGATAAGGTCTATTTCGTCGTTGTCACCTTCGGGATTGATTTGGGCAAGCGCCATTTCTTCAAGAGTTTCGTAAGTTTTGTCGTGCTTATAGTGGTATTTATGTTTACTGCTGATGTCGTATGTTACGATATCGTCCTTTATAATTCTTTTGTTTTGCGTGTCGTAGAGAACGGGGTTGCCGTCCTCGTCGAAATATCCGTCGTAGCGGTAGTCGTCCTTAACGTCTCCGTCGAGTTCGGTTTTAACGTTGATTGAATAATACCCAAGTCCGAAATAATTATCGTAAGCTTTTTCTATATCTTTCAGATAATTCTTCTTATTTGTTAACGGCACGAATACGTACACGGTAAGAACCGAGAAGCCCGCAATAAACGCCGCCGCAAAAATGGATACGGCTATAATTATGAAGAACTTCCAATTCCATTTGAACTTGTGTTGCCGTTTTAGGACAGGTGACTCAACGGCTTCGGGCTTTTGCTCACCGTTTTCGTTGTCGGAAGTAAAATATAAATAGTCCACTTTCAGCGCTTTGCACAGCGCGTCCAGATATTCCAGCGAGGGTATGCTTTCGCCCGTTTCCCATTTGCTTATAAGCTGGTTGGAAACATTCATCTCTTTTGCAAGGTCCTTTTGCGTCATTTCCAGGGCGGTGCGCCGTTTTTTTATTCGGTTGCCTATTTCGGTAACGTCCATAGCATTTTCTCCAAAAGTTTTTGTTTACGGTTGAATTATATTACAGACGGGTTAAAATTGCAACAAAGCATCATTCCACGAATCGTGGAACGGCTATAAATAAAGCTAAATGAGTTTAAAATTAAATTACCCGTTTACTTTTTATTATTTATATTGTATAATAACGGAAACGAGGAGGCAATTATGATTTACAGGCAATTTCAGGATATTAAACTTTCCGCGCTCGGATTCGGCACAATGCGTTTACCCGTGAAGAACGGAGTATATGCGGA
Source organism: uncultured Clostridia bacterium (assembly GCA_964468955.1). GTDB lineage: Bacteria > Bacillota > Clostridia > Christensenellales > Borkfalkiaceae > Coproplasma. The sequence goes on from CAYXXB010000017.1 coordinate 11,540, forward strand.
TATCGACGAGCAGGCGGCGGCCGAGATGATAGACGTTGCTATGAAGAGCGGCGTCAACTATTACGACACAGCTTGGGGATATCACGACGGTTTTTCCGAACCCGTCGTCGGTAAGATACTTTCCAAATACCCGCGTGAAAGCTTTTATCTTGCAACCAAATTCCCCGGTTACGATTTGGCGAATATGGACAAGGTTGAAGAAATTTTCGAAGCGCAGCTCAAAAAATGCGGCGTGGAGTATTTCGATTTCTACCTCTTCCACAACGTTTGCGAAATGAATATCAACGAATATCTCGATCCTAAGTACGGCATATTCGACTATTTATGGAAGCAGAAGCAAAACGGCAGAATAAAGCACCTTGGCTTTTCCGCACACGGTGAAACGGACATTATAAAGCGCTTTTTATCCGCTTACGGCAAGTATATGGAGTTCGGGCAGTTACAGGTTAATTACCTCGACTGGGAATTCCAGAACGCAAAGGAAAAGGTGGAGCTTTTAAAAAGCTGGAACATTCCCGTTTGGGTAATGGAACCGGTGCGCGGAGGCAAGCTCGCTAAGCTCGACAGCGTTTATGAAAAACAGCTTAAAGATTTGCGCCCCGAAGAGGGGATACCCGCTTGGGCGTTCAGGTTCTTGCAGACTCTGCCCGAAGTTAAAGTAATTCTTTCGGGTATGTCGGATATGGCGCAGGTTAAGGACAATCTCAACACGTTTGAAAAAGATAAACCGCTTAACGATAAGGAAATGAACGCATTGTTCGCCATTGCGGGCGAAATGACGGGCAGAACCAAACTGCCCTGCACGGCTTGCAGATATTGCACGAGCCACTGTCCCAAGGGCTTGGATATCCCCGATTTAATCAAGCTTTACAACGAACACAGCTTCACGGGAGGCGGATTTATCGCGCCTATGGCGCTTTTGGCTTACGAACAGAACAAACTGCCGAGCGCGTGCATCGGTTGCAAAAGCTGTGAAAAGGTCTGCCCTCAGGGAATTAAAATTTCGGAAATGATGACGGACTTCGATAAGAAATTGAAAGAAGGTTGATAGACGCGGTTATTCTGTAAACGGCAAAAAAGCGGATTTTACGCGCTTATACATAGTTTGCCGTAATTTGCGCAAACTGCGTGTATGGGTAAGAAAAACAGTAAAAAAATTATCGAAAAGGTTTACGAAGGCTCTGCCAGCGCCAATGAATGTACGGGCGCTTTGCAGAAGATTTCTCTCGACCCCGATGAAGTAGCTCTCTTTCACGCAGAGTACGTAGGGGATAATAAGGAATAAAAGAAAAGGCGGCTTGTTTGCAAACAAGCCGCCTTTCATTTTCTTATATAAAGCTTAAGCATTTTCCGTCTCTGCGTAAGGGATTATTCCGTTTAAAATATATTTGTTTTTAGAACAGTCTTTTACGGGCGCGCCGCCTTCCACAACTTTAATGATTTTGGGCTTTTTATTTATTGCGTCCGTGATAACTACCGAATAATATCCGCCGTCAGTGCAGTTTGCAAAGTAGTAAGCAGTAAGATATTTCTTTACGAGCGAGGTGACGTTGGCGCAAACGTTGTAATATTTCTTTACCGATGAAAAGTCGAAATATATTAAATCTTCCGCGCCCTGCTTTGCAACGGCAAGTCTGTCGCCGATAAGGTAAATGCTGATTTCTACGTTTTTTCCGCCTTCGAGAATACGCGTCTGACCGCCGAATCCGTCGGCAACGTACTGTTGCAGCGCTTCTCGGTAGGGTTTGCGGATGCGGATATTCAGAATAAGTACTATAACCGAATACACAAATGTTGCCGCAAGCATTACTATATAAAGTATCTGCGCCCAATCCATTTTGCTTGCATATCCTACGACGCGCGTCAAACCGACCACGGCAATCCCTATGCCCGAAAGCATAATTAAACACATTATTATGTACAGGCTTATGTCAAGTCTGCGAACGGATTTGAAAATGCGCTGCATTTCGGGTGTAGATAAATCTGTCATTTTGCACTCCAGGTAAAATTCTTTCCGCTTATTATAATAAGGTTTTTGCTGTTCGATGTCAAGCCCTAGCCCGTTCAACGTCGTAAAAAAATGCGCCCTCGGCACTGATGTGAACGAGGGCGCTTGGTTTCATTATTTATCTTGCGCAATCGAGAACAACGTAGGAAAGAGCGTTTACGCCGATTTCTTCGTTGCGTTCTTCCAAGCTGTTAAGCATATCGTAAATAAGCATTTGTCATACCTCCGTATGTGGATTTTCAGGGGTTGCCCCCTATGTAATTATTTTGCGTGCGGGAAAGCACTTCGATTATCTTGCGCAGTCAAAGACAACGTAGGAAAGAGCGCTGATGCCGATTTCTTCGTTGCGTTCTTCTAAGTTGTTAAGCATATCGTAAATAAGCATTTGTCACACCTCCGTATGTGAATTTTCGGAGTTATCTCCGAATTCGTAAGCAGTATAGCACCGTAAAAAATGTTAGTCAATCACAAATTTAAAAATTTGAAAAAATTTATTTTTGTTACTTTCTAACACTATTCTATGAAAATTACGATAATTTTTGTTAATATAAAAAATTAATGTTATTTAAATGTTGAAAATTTTCATTTATAACATTTTTCTTTGAAAATTAACATTTTTGTGCGGGACGTTGATAATAACTAACCAAATCGGCGAAACAGAGGGGGGAGCTAAGGCAACAAATAAAGCGCTTTGCCGCGGGGTGAATAAGGCAAAGCGCTTTGATTTATCAGTGAAATTGTTTAAATTATTTTGCGTTACCGCTCAGATAGTCGGTGGGGTCAACCCATTCGCCGTTCTTGAAAACTTCGAAATGAAGGTGAGAACCTACGAGATATTCAGAACCGTTTGCTTCCGCAACGCTGCCGATGACGTCGCCTTTCTTTACCTTGTCGCCGAGCTTTAAGCCCTCCTTGGCTTCGATAAAGGTATAAACGGTTTTAAGTCCGTTGCTGTGCGCTATTGTTACGCTTGTCCCGTCAAGCTGGTCGCCCGTAATAATCTTTTCAACGGTGCCGTCAAGGCAAGCCATAACTGCCGTACCTGCTTCGGCTTTCATATCCAGACCGGTATGGAAGTGCCAGTGTCCGAGCGTTACGTCCTTGCAGAAGTCGTAACCCGTAGCAACGTCAACTGCGGCAACGGGAGATGCGAAATCGGAGGGATTGGACGTGGGCTTATTATCGTTCTTGTCGTCGCCTTCGTTAGGCTTTTTGTCTTCGTCACCGTTGCCCTGATTGGGCTTCTTGTCGTCGTTGCCGCTCGAAGGATTGTTTGGCTGATCTGTGCCGCTGTCAATGTGAATACCCTTGTTGCCCCAATCGTTTACTGCAAACACCGTAGTAACCGTTATAGCGGCAACCACCAGAATGCACGCCGCCAGAATAAGAATACGGGTTAAAATTTTTCTCTTGTTCGTCTTTTTCTGTTCGCTCATTTTTTATTTTAACTCCTTTTTAAAAAATTTTCCTTTTTGGGGAATGCACCCCGTGAATTGTTTATTGACACGTTTGAAAAAGTTATACGTATGCTTTTAAAAAATTTTTTGTGCTTAATTAATCAATATCCGCCGAATATTATGGGTGTGCCTATGGTAATTCCGTCTTGTTTTACGCACACGTGAAGGTTGACCTTTTTGCCGTATAAGTTCACGCTGTAAGGCAAGTCGGCTTCGCAGTAGTAGTTCACGCTGTCTTCAAGCTCCTCGCAAAACAGCACTTTGCCGTTAACGCTTTCAAGGTAAGAGCGCCAATCGAAGGACGAATAAGTCGCGCTTTCACCGCACACGCCCGATAAGGTCAGGCGGGTAATCATGGCGGTATTTCCGTCTGCGGTGACTACGCGGCAGTTTTTGGAAGTGTCGCCGAGATAGAACGTATAGCTGTTTCCGCCGCGAAACGAAAGCCTTTGCGGAAGAACGGCAAGGGCGAGCGCGATAAGCGCCGTTGCGATAAGTGCCGCTATAAGTTTTATTGTGTAAACCGCTCGACGCATAAAAAAAGCCCTCCCGTGAAATTTCACGAAAGGGTTATTGACTTTTATTTTCTTATTTATACATAAATTCTTAATTACAGCCGCCGCAAGTTTTGCAGTTGCCGCTGCATTTTTTTGCGGGCTTGCCCGTCGCGGAATACATTTCTCCGCTGTAATCGCGCTCAGCCGCAGTCTTACAGTCGGGGCATAAAACGCTTTGGTCGATTTTTTTCACTAGCTCTTCAAATTTTTTGCCGCAGTTCGGGCATTTATACTGAAATATTGGCATTACTTTTTCTTCCCGTTCTTTTTCTGCTTTTGCTTTTTAGCCGTTCTCTTGGGCAACGACGGTCTGAACAAAATCAAAGCTATTGCGCCCGTTAAAAGGCACGCGCCCACAATCACCACCCACCACCACAGGGTTGAGGTTTCGCCGTGGAACGCCTGAAAGGGTACGGGCATATTCATACCCCAGAACCCCGCAATCATAGTGGGGATAGCGAGAAGTATTGTAATTACGGTCAGCTTTTTCATCGAGTCGTTGGCGTTGTTGGAAATGACCGAACCGTACGCGTCCATAGTAACGGCGAGCGTGTCTTTGTAAATTTTACACATCTCGATCGCCTGATTGCACTCTATTGTCAAATCGTCGTATAAATCCATATACTCTTCGTTGGAAGTAACCGCTTCAACCTTGGCAAGCTTTTCGTGAACCTTGTAGTTGGCGCTGAGCGAGGTTGAAAAGTAAACTAGCGAGTTCTCCAATTCGAGCAACTGTAAAATATCGTCGTTTTTAAGCTTTTTTTCAAGTTCGGCGGTAACGCGCTGGCTTCGCCTGTCTATCTGTTTAAGGCAGTTAAGAAAGCGCTTTGCGTTGCCCATCATAAATCTCAGAGTGAAGTAAACGGGGTTAGCGCAGTTTACTTTGATTCTGCCCGCAATGAAATCTTTTAAAACGGGATTGCCCTTTAAACAAACCGTGATAACGCAGTTCTTGTTGTAAACGATAGCGAGCGGAAGGGTGGAGTACGAATCGCCCGCGTCGCTTTCCTCGATGACGGGGCAGTCGATGACGAACAGCGAACAGCCTTCGTCGAACTCCGTACGCGCTCTTTCCTCTTCGTCGAGCGCGGCTTTAATCATATCCTCGGGAACGCCGCTTTCGCGCGAAACGCGCTCTACTTCTCCGTCCGTCGGGCTTATCATATCAATCCAGCAAAGGCGGGTGAATTCGTCCGTTTTAGTAAGCGGCCCGTTGTTGCCGATAAAGTAATTTACCATAATGTACCTCAAAAAAAATCGTGTGGAAAGAAACTTCCGCACGATTAAAGGGGTATTATATGTAATAGTAATACCTTTGCGTAAGTTCTTTCAAGCAGTCAAGTTGTAATCAGATAATTTTATACTGTCTGATGGGAAACTGTCCATAACTACACCTTATTTGTTTCATTAATATTATTATACAGAAGTTAAGTTATTATTGCAACAGAATTTTACCGCAAATTTTGACGCGCTAAACGCAAAATTAACGCCCGCGCCGAAAATTTTTTCGGCGCGGGCGCATCCGCTTTATATAAATTTTAAATCACAACTTTGCCGTCTACGTACCCTGCAATAAGTCCTTCAACGTCGTGGTAAGCGGCGAACGCCGCGACAAGGTCTTCATAACTCGCTACTTTGAAACAGTTTTCTTTAAAGTACTTTTTTAATGCGGAAGCGAACTTTTCGTCGCCCATAGAGGTGCGCAGTGTTTCAAACAAAAGCAACCCCTTGTTATAGGCGATATTCGTGTATTCGTATTCGCTCGCAAAGTCCTTAAGGCATCTGTTCATAGTGGTATCGGCTTTGCCGAAAATCTGGTTGTAAACCGAATAGTACGCCCTGTACGCCTTGATTGCCGTGCCTAAGAGCTGAGTTCTCGTAAAGCCGTATTCGGGGTATTTTTCAAAGAAGCACAGCGTCGAATATTCGGCAAGCCCTTCGTCCTGCCAACCGCAGTTCACCTGATCGTTGCCGACCATGGCGTACCACCATTGGTGCGCGTTTTCGTGTACTATTGTGTAGGCTGCCGTTTCCTCGTCGATGCTGTCGGAGATCATTGTAAGCGCAGGGTATTCCATACCGCTCACGCACAGCCCCGTGTATACTACGGAAAGCGTGGGGTAGGCGTATTCACCGTAGCTGCCCGAAAAATACTGCAGACTTTCGGCGGCGGCGTTCATCGAATTTGCGGGTTCGGTTTCGCCCGTGTAATAAAGCGTTACGTCGCAGCCGCCGACCTTACGTGTTGCCGTCTTGAATTCTTTTGAAAGAACGGCGGCGAAATCGCGTGCGTTATTTAATTCGTAACGCATCGTCGCGTTGCTCCCCGCAGTGGTGCAGGAAAGCAGTTTTCCGCTCGTAGCCGCAGTATATTCTGCGGGTAAAGTCAGCGTTACGTCGTAATCGGCGCAGGCTGAAACGAACGGGTCGCCGCAGGAATAGTAGGGATTCTGAGCAAATCCGTCGGTCGAATATGCGCACAGCACGGGGTAGAAATTGCCGAGGTTGACGCACTTTTGCGTTACGCCCGTGCGGTGGTTCACGTTTGCAAGCGATAGGGTGTAAGTAATGCTCACGTTCGCCGTCTGTTCGGGATATACGGGTTCGTTAAGCGTTACGGAAAGTATATTTTTATCCTCGCCGCATATTTCCCAGCCCGCGCAGTTTTCCACCTTCTCGACGTTTTCGCCGCCGTAGCTCTTGCCCGCATAATAAGCTTTTGCCGAATCGGCGTCGGAAACGGGAGCAAAAGCCGCTCCCTCGCGGTATGCGTTGCCCCAAAGGTTGAAGGCGAGGTTGCTTATTTCATTGTTTGTGGAGTTGTAGTAGGTGAAGTCCACAACGCCCGTCAAAGTGCGGTTGGTTTCGTCATATGCTGCGGTTATCGCGTATTTTGAAAGATTTTCGCTCTGCGGCTTTTTGCAGGCTGTCATAGGTATAAGCGAGATGGTCAGGGCGGTAGCCGCCAATAATGCAGTCGTCTTTTTCATATCCTTAAATTATGAGTTTGTAAACTGTATTAGAACGGTTTTGCGTAACCTTTTCTTAACTTTTCAAATACGATGTAGAGTATGAAGATTTGCGTAGTTTCGGATTGCAGTGTAAATTCCTCCCGTCGTCTGCCCCCTTGCGATATCGCTTTGTTTCCGTTTTCCGCCTTAGGCGAAGTGGACTATGAACACGAGCTTTCGGGAAAAAGCGAAAAGTTCGAAGAGATGGCGCGCCTTTCCGGCGTAAACAAATGCGCGGTTCTGTGCGGTTGCCAAACGCTTTCCCGCGGGTTGAAACGCAAGTCGGTAGCAGTGGCTGAAAACGGCAGGCTTTTAGGCATCAGCGATATGCTAAACGTGGTGGACGGCGACGATTATAAAAGCGGCGCGGGGTTGGGCGTTTACAAGCTCAAAGGCTACAACGTCGGTATATGCATAGACAGCGATTTGTTTTTCCCCGATAATTTCAAAACCTTTTCCATATGCGGGTGCAACCTCGTAGTGGTGCATACGGGCAGCGTTACGGACAATATCCCGCCCCTTCTCATCCGCTCTTATGCATATCTTTACGGCGCGCCCGTAGTGCTGTGTGCGGATAAAACGGCTTACCTTGCGGATATAGACGGGACTTTGGCGTGTTCCAACCAAAAATTTACGCTCTTCGACATAACCCCGAAAAACTGTTACAGGGTGGTTACTTCCCGCAGAAAGGGTATGTTTTTCGACGAGCAGGCGGATTACTGAAAAAACGCGCTTAAATTGTTTGTAAAATTCTTTAAACGCACTTGTCTTTTGCAAATGTTTATAGTATACTATAAAAGCAATTTCGTTTAAGTTTACGATTGCGATATTGCTACCGCTGTTTTCGCTAAATGCGTTGCGTGTTTTCGCAATAGGTTTAAGCTATTGCTTCAAACACGCGCCTTTTTATCGTAAAAATCGCTAACGCAATCTTGCAACGACACTTAATCTGCATTGCTTAAAAGCAAAAATATCGTTTGGACGGATTTGACTTATGTTGAGTATGACGGGTTACGGCAGAGGTGAATACAAGGCGGAAGGTTTGGAACTTACCGCGGAGATTAAAACGGTGAACAACCGCTATCTCGACGTCGCCGTCAAATGTCCTAAAATTTTTCTTGCTTACGAAGAAGTTGTCCGCTCGCTCGTGCGGGACAAGCTCACCCGAGGCCACGCCGACGTTTTCGTTTCGTTTTCGGACAAGCGTGAAAAGGCGAAGAGCTTCTATCTCGACGAAGCGACCGCAAAAGCATACGTTGCCGCCGCCGAGAAGCTGAAGGGAATGTTCCCCGACGTTGAAGACGATTTTTCAATAACCTCGCTTATGCGTCAGAGCGACGTGTTAAGGCAGGAGGAAACGGCAGGCGCCGACGAACAGCTTATCGAAGCGCTTAAAAGCGCGATTAATTCCGCACTGGACAACCTCAACGTTATGAGGGAGCGCGAGGGCAAAAAACTCGGAGAGGATATGCTCTCTCGCGTGGATAAAGTGGAAAAGCTTGTGGCGGGCGTGGAAGAGAGGGCGCCTCTCGTTGCCGCCGATTATAAAAAGAGATTGGAAGAAAAGGTGAAAGCCGCGCTTGAAAACGTCAACTACGACGAAGGCAGACTGCTCACCGAAGTCACCGTCTTTACCGATAAATCTAATATCGACGAAGAGCTTACCCGCCTGCACTCGCACGTGGCGCAGTTCAGGGAAATATGCGGGGAAAAGCTCGTCGGAAGAAAACTCGACTTTTTAGTGCAGGAGTTCAACAGGGAAACAAACACAATCTGTTCCAAGTCGAACGACATAACTATTACAAAGCTGGGGCTTGAAATGAAGAACGAAATAGAAAAAATAAGAGAACAGGTGCAGAACGTTGAATAAGGGTAAACTTTTGGTGCTGTCCGGTCCTTCGGGAGTAGGTAAAGGCACGATAGTAGGCAGGGTACTTGAAAACAGAAAAGATTGCGCGCTTAGTATTTCGTGTACGACACGCGCGCCGAGGGATAATGAAACCGACGGCGTGAGTTACTTTTTTATTTCCCGCGCACAGTTTGAAAAGATGATAGCGGAAAACGGCTTTTTAGAGTATTCCGAGCATTATTCCAACCTTTACGGCACGCCCCGCGCGTTTGTCGAAGAGAAGCTGAAAAATAGCAACGTCATTCTGGAAATAGAAGTTGACGGCGCGCTCAACGTTAAAAAAACTTATAAAGAGGCAATACTCGTAATGATAGCCCCGCCCGACAAGCAGGCTCTTTACGACCGCCTGCGCGGAAGGAAAACGGAGGACGAGGAAGAGATTGAAAAGCGCATACAGCGCTCCGAATACGAGCTTTCGAAAATCCCCGACTACGACTACACGATTATAAACGACGACCTTGACAAAGCGGTTGAGCAAGTCGTGCAAATATTGGAACAAGGAGACAGGAAATGATAAACGAACCCGCAGTTGACACTTTGATTGACAAACTGAACCACGACGGTCAGCCCGCTTCCCGCTACGAACTCTGCGTAGTTGTGGCAAAGCGTGCGCGTCAGCTCATCGAACAGAACAGCGTTTCGAACATTAACGAAAATCCCGGCAAGCTCAAAGAAATCGCGCTTGCGTGCGAAGAGATTGAGGACGGAAAAGTCAAGTCCGTTAAGGATTAAAAAATTCAGCCCCGCGCGGGGCTGAATTTATATTCTCGGCAGTTATATTTCGGTATCCTATGTATTGCGAAGTCATTGTTGACATAGCCCACAGTCAGGTGGACAAAGTTTTTGAATATTCCTGTCCGCCCGAAACACAGGTCGGGTGCAGGGTAAAAGTGCCTTTCGGAGGAAGGGTTGTGGAGGGGTTCGTGATAGGCGTTGCGGAGACCTCCCGTTTTGCCGCGGAAAAAATAAAACCAATAACCGAAGTATACGACGAGCTGCCCGCCCTTGTGCCTGAGTGTTTCGCGCTTATGGAAAGCATTGCAAGGAGATACCGCGTACCCAAAGCAGCGTCGCTAAGGCTGTTTTTGCCGACCGAAATGCGTCTTGGCAAAGTGAACGAAGTATTCACCAAATACGTTAAATTAACGGGCGACGTATCGGGCATAAAAGCTTCCGCGAAGAAACAGATACAGGTGGCTGAAGAGTTGGCTAAAGGCGATAAAGAGCTTTCTTACCTTGCGGATATATGCGGACGAAGCGCAGTAAACGCGCTCGTGGAAAAGGGTATCGCCGAAATTTATAAGGTTAAACGCAAACGCACACCCGCAATGCAGACGGACGAAAGCGGAGCAAAAATATTGACGCCCGCACAGCGAAACGCTGTGGAATATATAGAGAAATCGGATAAATGCGTTCAGCTCATTCACGGCGTAACGGGAAGCGGCAAAACGGAGATTTATTTAAATCTTATCGCCGACCAGCTCAAAAAAGGAAGAACGGCGATATTCCTCGTCCCCGAAATTTCATTGACGCCGCAAATGCTTTCCCAACTGCGTTCGCGTTTCGGCGGCGAAGCGGCGATTCTTCACAGCGGACTTTCCGCAGGTGAAAAGTTCGACGAATGGTGGCGGCTGCGTTCGGGCGAAGCCAAGATTGCGATAGGCGCGCGTTCGGCAGTGTTCGCGCCTTTGAAAAATATAGGCGTAATAATAATAGACGAAGAACACGATTCTTCCTACCGTTCGGAAACGTCGCCCAGATACTCGACGGCGGAAATCGCGCAAATGCGCGCGGAATATAACGGGTGCAAGCTCGTTTTGGGTAGCGCCACCCCGTCGGTGGAAAGCTTTATAAAAGCGACGCAAGGCGAATACGGGCTTATAACTTTAACGGAAAGAATAAACGGCAAACCGATGCCCGAAATCATAATCTCGGATATGCGCAAAGAAGTGCGCAGGGGCAACCCTTCCATATTCTCCCGCGCGTTGAGAGAGGAATTGGATGAAACGCTTTCGTCGGGCAATCAGGCTATAATATTTTTAAACCGCAGGGGCTATTCGCAGACGGTTATCTGCGCAGACTGCGGATACGTGGCACGGTGCGAAAGCTGTGACGTAAGCTTGACGTACCACAGCGAAGAAAACTGTTTGAAGTGCCATTATTGCGGTGCGAAGTACAGAATGTTGTCCGTTTGCCCGGAGTGCGGAGGAAGGCATTTACGTTACAACGGCACGGGTACTCAAAGGGTGGTCGGCGAACTGAAGGAGCTGTTCCCTTCCGCAAACATCATAAGAATGGATAACGACACCGTTTCGGGCAAGGGCGGCCATTATAAAATTTTAAAGCAATTCGGCGAACACGCGGCGGATATCCTCGTGGGAACGCAGATGATTGCAAAGGGTCACGACTTCCCCGCCGTAACTTTGG